>JAALKG010000144.1 GCA_011088145.1 Cyanobacteria bacterium MH1_Bin12
TTCCAGTGAATTATCATGAAGCACATCCATTACTCGACCAATTTTATCATCATTAGCCTTAACCACCTCATCAATGACCTCCATCAATTCTTGCCAACTTTGAGCAACAAGAGCAACAACAAGCCCCAGTAGATATTAATTACCATTGATCTGAAGATTGTGATGAATTATCCCAATCGTCATTATTATTGTTGCGATCGTCAAAATACATTTGATTATCAACTTCTTGTTCTAATTCTAAATCGTCATCGAGATTATCCTTAATTGGTTCTATCACACGAGTGATCGCATCCTGCACAAAAGTCTTAATAAACTCATCCTTACGGTTTAACTTAAATTGCCTTTGCACCACTTCTGTGATACCACCATCACCCCAATCTTGATCATGACTAAAATATTCAATAAAACTTTTTCCCGCAATACGAGTCAAATATGCCGCACTAATCGCCTGTATAACTTTACCCACTACATAAGTTGTTGCTGTAAACTGTAACGCTTTGGCAATTAAATCAACTGCACCTTTAACGACTCCTAAACTAACCAAAGTTTTACCTAAAGACAAAGCTAAATCTTTGCCTGTATCGCTATTTAATTCACATCCATAGACTTGTCCGATTTCGACTACCATTTGGGCATTAACTGCCGCTGTGGCTAACATATCAACCACAGGCAGAGGTGTACAAGCAATTACTCCTGCACCTATCCACTGATAACGAACAATTATTTTCTCTGCTTTACGACTACGTTGTCTACTAATTAGTTTTCTTGCTTCTGCTCCCAGTCTTTGAGATTGTAATAAAATATTATCTGCCAATAAATCATCTCCTTCTCCTCGACAAATAGCGGCTACACGTTTAATCACAGAATTGATTTCGACTTCGGGTTGAATCGTTTCTTCTGCTGAAAATTGAACTGGTTGGGGATTGGCACAGGCTTTTAAAACGTCAACGGGGGCAATAAAGTTTTTAACTCTGGTTTGGAGTTGTTGCAAAATGATATCTTGTTCTTCTTCTGAGTATAAATCTATTTTGTTCAAAACTAAAAGCGATCGCTTCCCAATACTAGCTAAAGCTTCTAAAGGCTGAAATTCTGATGCTCTCAAATCATTATCACAGACAAAAATTAATAAATCAGCAGAGGTAGCTAATTCTCTAGCTAATTGTTCTCTGATTTCTCCCGATGCACCCATCTCTAAAATACCGGGGGTATCAGTGATTAATATCTCACGATTAACATGAGGCAACTTTAAGCTATAAGTTGTCCCCTCTGTCGTTGTACCCATGCTAGGTTCTACATTGGCGACCATTTCTCCCATAAAAGCATTAACTAAGGAAGTCTTACCTGCACTACCTGTACCAAAAATAACCAATTTTAATCTGCCTGTGGTGAAATTACTTTCAATTTCTGCGGATTTTTCTAATAATGCTTTTTGTGTCACCTCATCTTGTATTTGAGCTACTTGTTTTTTAACTGCTTTTAGGGTTTCAGAAGCAATTTCATTTTTACCCGAAGGAAGAGTTGGTAAAATGCGATTACGTCTTCTTTTTCCTTTTGACTCTCCATTAGGAATAAAACCCAAATAGTAAATAAATAAGACAATAAAAAAAATTAGTAAGACAATCAGGATAAAAACGAGAAAGTTTGCCAAAAAAGGACTAGTCCAAGCAATTTCACTATATAGTCGGGATAATGCACTGATTAGCCATAGCATTAAACCGAAAATAGAACTGATACCGACAACAAGGGTGATTATACGAGATAAAGGCATTTAAAAGTAATTATGACGATCGTCTAACAAACAAAACTCTCTGATAGCATTATATTAAAGATCAGGGCTTTCTCATAAAAATTGGATCCCCTTTTGGGGTAGGATAGCAGGTTGCCTCATTCACGATTACAAATCTCGCTATCCCTTACTCAGATGACATAAATGGAGACCTTACAACTTGATTCAGCTCAAACGAACCTATTGATCTGTGCCCTGAAAGAAAAGCTGCCTGATCCACGTGACAATCGTGGCAAAAGACATAACTTGGCCTTCATTATCTGCGCTGTCGTGATTGCCATCATGGCTGGACGTGCCACCACATCGAGGATTTTCCGCTTGATCCGCAATCGCATTGATTGGTTGGCTCAAATCACCGGAATTGTCGATGCCACACCGATTTCCCGAGCTCATTTACCTCGGCTGCTGGCTCAGGTGATGGCGGGTCTGCGTACCCTAGCAATGCAGGTGTTTCGCCAGGCTAAAATTCCCAATATGATGGCGGCACTAGATAATTTTTGCGACAGCAATAAGCTGTTGGGGGAATTCTTGAAAAGGGTAGGATTTTTATGAGAAAGCCCTGGTAGAAGATACAGGAATAGGAATCACTGCCGAAAACCAAACTAAAATATTCGATCGATTTCGTCAAGTCAATCACAAACGTTCTGGACATGGACTAGGGCTTCATCTATGTTATAGAATCATCCAATATCATCAAGGAAAAATAGAAGTACGATCAGAAATCGGTAAAGGATCTCTTTTCAAAGTATATTTACCCGTTGAGCAAAATTAAAACTGAGTTTGTATCCAAAAAAACTAATAGAGCAAAGGACAAAGGTTAAAATCTAGGTACAGCAATATTTTTAGTATTCATTAATGTCCTAATTAACCCGTTTTCTGCCATAGAAATTAATTGTTTTTTAAAAAAGCTGTACTCCAGTCCACAATGGCAAATGATGGGTTAAAATTCATTGTATTAGCACAAGTAAGTGATTCAAACATGGAAAGGAGTTATCAACAGATGGATTATAAACAAGCGGGAGTGGATGTTGAGGCAGGAAGAGAATTTGTTGATAAAATAAGCGATCGAGTTGCTAGTACATATCGTCCAGGTGTTTTAGGTGGTTTAGGTGGATTTGGTGGTTGTTTTGAGATACCTACTGGTTATAATCAACCTGTGTTAATTTCAGGAACAGATGGTGTTGGTACAAAATTAAAAATTGCCCATCAGTTAGATAAACACGACAGCGTAGGTATAGATTTAGTTGCCATGTGTGTTAATGATATTTTAACTTCTGGTGCAGAACCTTTATTCTTTCTTGATTATCTCGCTACAGGTAAATTAAATAGTAATCAGTTAGCCCAAGTTGTTAATGGTATTGTGGATGGTTGTCGTGAAAGTGGTTGTGCCTTACTCGGTGGAGAAACCGCCGAAATGCCAGGTTTTTATCAACAAGGAGAATATGATTTAGCTGGTTTTTGTGTGGGCATAGTTGAAAAAAGTAAAATTATTGATGGTAGTCGAGTTGAAGTAGGAGATGTTGCGATCGCCTTACCTAGTAGTGGTATTCACAGTAATGGATTTTCCCTAGTTAGAAAAATAATTGAACAAGCAAATTTAAATTGGGATTATAAACCATCCCCATTAGAGGGAAAAACTTTAGGTCAAGAATGTTTAACTCCCACTCGTCTTTATGTTAAACCCGTCCTAGAAGCCTTAAAAGCCAACTTAGAGATCAAAGCCATGGCACATATAACAGGAGGAGGATTACCAGAAAACTTACCTCGTTGTTTACCTCAAGACAAATCGATCGAAATAGTCTTAAATAGTTGGACAATACCACCTATCTTTGATTGGTTAGCCAAAACAGGTAATGTTAATCAAGAAGCAATGTTAAATACCTTTAATTTAGGTGTTGGCTTTGTCGTTATCATCCCACCACAACTTGTAGAATCAACTTTGAAACATTTTGCCAATTATGATATTGGAGCAAAAGAAATTGGAAAAATCATTTCAGGAGGGCAAACCCTTAAATTTGTCGAAAAATAGATCTGTTATATAGATAAAATGAATAATAATAAATAACTATTCACTGTTCCCTGTTTCTCATGTAAAATTTCCCTTGTAATAATTAGAGTCAAAATGTCTCAAGGCTTAAACAACAAAGAACAAATTAATCTAATCAAGAAAGGAGAGATAGTTGTCGTTAACTTACCCTCTCAAAATAAGCAAGAAATCAATCAATGGCAGAGAATTATTGATAACTTTAAAACTAGATTACACAAAATAGATCGATCGTGGCAATCAGGTACTAAAGCGCAAATACAAAGTCAAGACACATTATTAGACACCAGACAGCTAAATGAACTAGAACAAATTCTAGAACAAGTTGGTTTAACCATCGACGTAATTATTACCCGTCGCAGACAAACAGCAGTTGCCGCCGCCAGTGCAGGTTACTCAGTAAACCAAGAATCAAGTCGAATTCTCGGATATAAAACCATAGAAAGCGAAATAATCCAAGAATTAGCAGAACCCTTATACCTCAAAAATACAATTCGTTCTGGAGTCGAAATATGCCATCCTAGTACAATTATTATCATGGGGGATGTTAATCCAGGGGCAAGTATTATTTCCCATGGAGACGTTTTAATCTGGGGAACCTTAAAAGGCATTGCCCATGCAGGAGCAACAGGTAATCATGAAGCCGTAATTATGGCATTAAAAATGCAACCAACTCAATTACGAATTGCCGATTTAGTTGCCACAGCTTCAACTCTCCCCACAGATGAATATATAGCAGAAATAGCCTATATTAGCTCAGAAGGCATCAAAATTCACGTAGCATCGAATTTTTATCGTTATTATGATTTTGTATCTGCTAATAATACTTGGGAAATGAAAGATCAAGCAAAATTCCCCAGAAATGTTTAGCCATTTTTTAGATTAATCATAAATTTGACCCTGCTATAATTGATTCCCATGTCAAATATAAGAATATCCAATTAATTTTACTTAAGTACTTGATATCGATCTTGAAAGTCTGGTGTACAATTAATCTTACTGATTAGATTGGATTATAGTTGTCTCATCACCATTAAGTTTTTATGTGTAGAGTTATTGTTATTACTTCTGGTAAAGGTGGTGTAGGAAAAACCACTATCACAGCTAATTTAGGTACAGCAGTTGCCCAGTTAGGGAAAAAAGTTTGTTTAATAGATGCTGATTTTGGTCTAAGAAATTTAGATTTATTGTTAGGATTGGAACAAAGGGTTGTTTATACCATTATTGACGCTTTAGCTGGAGAGTGTTCTCTCGAAAAAGCTATTGTCAGAGATAAAAGAACAAAAGGATTACACTTACTACCCGCAGCACAAAATCGAACCAAAGAAGCCATTACCCCTAGACAAATGAAAGAGGTTATTCAACAATTAAGCTCTCATTTTGATTTTATTTTCGTTGATTGTCCCGCAGGAATTGAAATGGGTTTTCGTAACGCTATTTCTGCCGCCACTGAAGCCTTAATTGTTACAACTCCTGAAGTTGCTGCCGTTAGGGATGCGGATCGTGTGGTAGGGTTGCTAGAAAGTGAAAATATGGGTAGTATTCATTTAATTGTTAATCGTTTACGTCCTGAAATGGTGCAATTAGACGAAATGTTAAGTGTAGAGGATATTTTAGACTTATTAGTTGTTCCTCTAATTGGTATCATACCCGATGATAAACGAATTATTACCTCATCTAACAAAGGTGAACCCCTAGTATTAAACGCCGAACCATCCCTACCCGGAATAGCAATTACAAATATTGCCAAACGACTGAATGGTATTGATTCTGAATTTTTAGATTTAATGGCGAATCAAGATAGTTTAATCGCTCGAATTCGTCGTTTTTTGGGTTTATCTCTCAATTAATCGTGTACTTTCAATGCAGGCTAAAATATGTTTAAAAATATAGTTGGTGCAATTCAGAATTGGACGGGTTCAACTCCAACTCGTTATCAAGCAAAAAATCGTTTAGAGCTTGTTCTTGCTAATGATAGAGCGGGAATTAATCCCGAAATCATACAGCAAATGCGTCAAGAAATATTAGAAGTAGTCAGTCGTTATATTGATATTGATTTGGAAAGCATGGAATTTTCGATTCAAACTAACGAGCGAAAAACTTCTCTAAGTGCTAATTTGCCTATCAAAAAGATCAAACGAGTAATGGAATCTCAACCAGCTCAATCTGAAAACTAATCAAAAAAGTTGATATTAATTCTCCATAAATACGAATTTAGCTATTTTGAGGTTATGTGAAATTTATTAGGTGATATCTAGGGCGTGTCATCAATTAGAACTTAAAACAAGATAGAATATACCCCTAAGT
>JAALKG010000009.1 GCA_011088145.1 Cyanobacteria bacterium MH1_Bin12
GACCGTGATTCATCCCATGGGCATAGCCGTGGGTCTTCTCAAGGAACACAGATAATTTTGTCTTTACCCCAATTGCTTGGTAATTGATCATCGAGAACATCAAATAAACTAACTGTAGCGAAATGTTCACTATTGCCACGATAATT
Source organism: Cyanobacteria bacterium MH1_Bin12 (assembly GCA_011088145.1). Classification (GTDB taxonomy): domain Bacteria; phylum Cyanobacteriota; class Cyanobacteriia; order Cyanobacteriales; family Cyanobacteriaceae; genus JAALKG01. The sequence continues at coordinate 147 of JAALKG010000009.1, forward strand.
TAACAAAATTTGATAACCACCACTATCTGCATTGGCATAACCACCATCATTACTTTCTAACGGAGTGAATATGATATCTTTTAGTTGCCAATAATTATTTTCTTCTGTCACAGTTAAATTAATATTTTCATCGGCAAGATATAGCAAAGCACTATACATTCCTAAACTAAATGCTTTTTGTTCTGGTAATGCGATTAATGCTCGTCTAATTTTATTGTCTTCATCCAAAATGACATCATTAAATCCAATTTGATTATTGGCTTTGAGAATAGGATTGGGCTTAACTCTTCTTTCTCTGGTATTCCCAACCATTTTCTCGATACCAATAATTCGTTCACTACTTTTAAAAATATCTTCTAATTTATCTGTACCAGGCAGGATGGGGACATCTCGATCAATATCTAATGCGATCGCACTAGGTTCTTGTTCAAGGAGTTTTTCTAATAAATTAGCATAAATTTCATCTGAGATTAAAGCTGTACCTATTTTTTCGACATCTTGTTCTCCGATACCTACAATTACAATTCTTTCATCTTGTGATTCAATAAATTTTTGAGAAACAAATACATCATAGGCAAATAATTCCAAGGGTTGTAATAAACCCAAAAAACGAATCAAAATAATTACAGCAGAAACCATTGGAGTCGCAATAAAAACGATACGCCATTGCCATAGTAATGATCTAACAGAAAACTGGGAAAAATTCACAATATCGGCAACTAGTAAATTAATTTAATTAATTATAAGTAATATACACAAAATAAGTGCGATCGTCATTTCAATCAGTATTGAATTGGCTATTAACTATTAACCAAAAAACCCCTACCTGAATTAACAAGTAAGGGTTTAATATTCTGTTCTGGGGATGATCCCAAAATTAATTAGGTATCAACAGTAATTATTTTTAGAAAGTAAAGGTTGTTCTGATAGTACCAATGAAAGCATCATCAACTTCATCAAACTGTTCAGGAGAAGCAACCCAAATTACACCAGGAGTAATAGAAATATTATCATTTACTTGGTATTTATAGAATGCTTCCACGTGAATAGGAACGGAAGTATTATCAAGTTTTAATAATTCTCCACTATAAGGTTGAACACCTGCAAAAATACCTAAAAGATTACCTTCTTTTCCAAAGTCAGGAAAAGCAAAGCCAGCACCGTATGTCCAAAGCTCATCATCAGCATCAATATCATTATAATTGACGTCTGTGTAAGAGAAGAAACCACTAAAGCTTATTTTTTCACTAATACGCCAAGCTGCCTCAAAACCAAAAGAGTTTGTTTCTCTACCTGATGAACCAGGGAAAAAATCTTCTCCATCTACGATTAAATTACTGGGGTCATTGGCAACATTAGAATCAGCAACATTTTGGAATATATTAGAACCAGCTGTGTGATAAGCATTTACGGAAGAACCCATTAAGTTGTAACTGTGACTATCTATCATGGGCATCACCTCCTTTATTCCTGAACGGTTTTATTTATAAATTTCCTATTGGCATCATTCTAACTTAGAAAAATTCAATTGACAATAGAACGTTGAACTGAAGACTTCTCCATTAATTAATTCTTGATTGTCTCAATGATTGCATTTTTTGCTTAATATTTAGTCATTAATGATTTTTTCTGGTCAATTTTTATGAATAATATCAAAGTTTTGATTTTGGATATAGATGGTACGATCGCAGGCAAGTCAAATCAAGTGACCAAAAGAGTTAAGGATGCTATTAAGGAAGTTCAAAAAAAAGGAATACAAGTTGGTTTAGCCACAGGTAGGATGTATTGTTCTGCTTTAAGATTTCATGAAGATATAGGGGCTGATTTGCCGATAATTGCTTATAACGGTGCTTGGATGCAAAATCCATTGAACTCGGAAATTTTATTGCATCAGCCTGTTGAGAGGAAAATTGCTCACAATTTATTAACTTATTTGCAGGAAAAACAGAAAGATCATGATTTGGAAGTTCATCTTTATTTTGATGATCAATTATATGTGGAAAAATTTACTACCAGAACCGATTTTTATGTGAAGCGATCGAGTACAGATGTTAATATTGTTGATGACTTTACTCCTTTATTAGCTAATCACCCCACCAAATTATTAACTGTGAGTAATGATTATCAGCTAATTTCCTTTTTACTCCAAGATTTAAAGCAATGTTATTCTAATGATGATTTATATCTAACTCAGTCGAGTCCTATTTATCTAGAAGCAACTCATGCTGGTGTCAATAAGGGTGCTACTGTTCAATATTTAGTAGAAAAAATTCTGGGTTTGTCCCCTGATAATTTAATGGTTATGGGTGATAATTTTAATGATTATGCCATGCTTGAATATGCTGGCTTCGCAATTGCCATGGGTTGTGCACCTGAAAAAGTCAAAGAAATTGCTGATGGTGTTACTAGTACTGTTGAAGAAGATGGAGTAGCTGAAGCGATCGAAAATTATCTTTTAAATGTTGCCATATAACTAAAATCAAGTGAGAAAATTAACATTTGATCTAGAATGTCTGTGAATTTGGTCAATAAATTTAGATAAACTGATCAAGTAATTATCTGCTGAGTAGATTAAAATAATTGAGATTAATATATAGCACAACTTTAGAAGTCCCAAATATGAATTCGGAAAAATACTTGTTTTATAAACCTTGCAAGTAAATAATCTGTACCCCATAAATTTGGTGAATGCTATATCTATAAAGTAACTAATTAACGTATTAGGTAAATATATGCCACGTCGTGAAGATATAAAAAAAATTCTCCTTTTAGGTTCAGGTCCTATTATTATTGGACAAGCTTGTGAATTTGATTATTCGGGAACACAAGCTTGTAAAGCACTACGAGAAGAAGGTTACGAAGTAGTTTTAATTAATTCTAATCCTGCTACTATCATGACTGATCCTGAAACCGCAGAAAGAACTTATATTGAACCTATTACTCCAGAAATTGTTGAAAAGGTGATTGCCAAAGAAAGACCTGACGCACTGTTACCAACAATGGGAGGACAAACAGCTCTTAATACCGCCGTCGCCTTGGCTGAATCGGGGGCATTAGATAAATACGGCGTGGAGTTAATTGGAGCAAAATTACCTGCTATTAAAATGGCAGAAGATCGGGAATTATTTAAGGATGCCATGGCCAGAATCGGTGTTCCTGTCTGTCCTTCTGGTATTGCCAGTAATTGGGAAGAAGCGAAGGCAGTCGCTCAAGAAATAGGTTCTTATCCTTTGATTATTCGTCCTGCTTTTACGATGGGTGGTACTGGTGGTGGTATTGCTTATAACCAAGAGGAATATGAAGAAATGGCGAAGTTTGGTATCGATGCTTCTCCTGTCTCTCAAATTTTGGTGGAAAAATCTCTCATCGGTTGGAAGGAATATGAATTAGAAGTAATGAGAGATATGGCGGATAATGTGGTAATTATCTGTTCGATCGAAAATATTGATCCCATGGGGATACATACAGGAGATTCTATCACCGTTGCTCCTGCCCAAACTTTAACGGATAAAGAATATCAACGTCTTAGAGATTACTCGATGGCAATTATTCGCGAAATTGGTGTGGAAACAGGTGGTTCTAACATTCAGTTTTCTGTCAATCCTGCTAATGGAGCCGTGATTGTAATTGAGATGAATCCTCGTGTATCTCGATCGTCGGCGTTAGCTTCTAAGGCGACAGGTTTCCCCATTGCCAAATTTGCCGCTAAGTTGGCTGTCGGTTACAGTTTAGATGAAATTTCTAACGATATTACCCAGAAAACTCCTGCTTCTTTCGAACCAACTATTGATTATGTGGTTATGAAAATTCCTCGTTTTGCCTTTGAAAAGTTCCCGGGTTCAGCACCTATTTTAACCACTCAGATGAAATCTGTGGGAGAAGCAATGGCCATTGGACGTACTTTTTGCGAATCTTTTCAAAAAGCTTTAAGATCATTGGAAATCGGACGTTTTGGCTTTGGTTGCGATCGCAAGGAAACTTTACCAACTCTTTCTCAAATCAGTTCTTTGTTGCGAACACCCAGTCCTGAACGTATTTTCAGTGTCTATCATGGATTTAAGTTAGGAATGTCTGTAGAACAGATATTTGATCTAACAGCGATCGATCCTTGGTTTTTAGATAAAATGTATTCTCTAGTGGAAATAGAGAAATATATCAAACGTCACTCTCTCCAACAACTAAGCGAAGTTGATATGCGTTTTATCAAACAAAATGGTTTTAGTGATTATCAAATTGCTTTTGCGACTAAAAATACTGAAGACGAAGTCCGTAACTATCGTAAATCTTTAGGAATTATCCCTGTTTACAAACTAGTCGATACTTGTGCGGCGGAATTTGAAGCCTTTACTCCTTATTATTATTCCACATACGAATCAGGAGAAACAGAAAATAATGTTACGCAGAAGGAAAAGGTAATGATTTTGGGTGGTGGCCCTAACCGTATTGGACAAGGTATAGAATTTGACTATTGTTGTTGTCATGCAGCTTTTGCTTTATCTGATGCAGGATATGAAACCATCATGGTCAATTCTAATCCTGAAACTGTATCTACTGATTACGATACTAGCGATCGTCTTTATTTTGAACCTTTAACCAAAGAAGATGTTTTAAATATTATTGAGGCTGAAAATCCTCAGGGGGTAATTATTCAATTTGGAGGACAAACACCTCTGAAATTAGCTGTTCCTGTAGAAAAATATTTAGCTAATCCTGATACTTCAGTCACTACCAAAATTTGGGGAACATCACCAGATTCCATTGATACTGCTGAAGATAGAGAAAGATTTGAGGCAATATTAAATAAGTTAGATATTAATCAACCTCCTAATGGTATCGCTCGTAGTTGTGAGGAGGCGATGAATATTGCTAACCGTATTACTTATCCTGTAGTAGTTCGTCCTTCTTATGTCTTAGGTGGTCGTGCCATGAGAATTGTTTATAATGATCAGGAATTAGAGCATTATATGACCTATGCGGTCAATGTTGAACCTGATCATCCCATTTTAATTGATAAATTTCTGGAAAATGCCATTGAGGTAGATGTAGATGCGATCGCAGATTCTACAGGTAAAGTTGTCATTGGCGGTATCATGGAACATATCGAAGAAGCTGGAGTGCATTCTGGAGATTCAGCTTGTTCTATCCCTTATATTTCTCTTTCTGATGACGTTTTAAGCACCATCCGGATAGCCACTGTTAAACTAGCTCAAGCCCTAAAAGTAATCGGCTTGATGAATATTCAATATGCAGTGCAAGGAGAAACTGTTTACATTCTCGAAGCGAATCCTCGTGCTTCTCGTACTGTACCCTATGTGTCGAAAGCGACGGGAAGACCATTAGCTAAAGTAGCATCTTTGGTTATCTCAGGTAAAACTCTCACTGATTTGGATGTCAACGAAGAAATTATTCCTCGCCATGTAGCAGTTAAAGAAGCGGTATTGCCTTTTAATAAATTTCCTGGTACAGATACTCTGCTAGGCCCTGAAATGCGTAGCACAGGAGAAGTAATGGGTATAGATAGCAATTTTGGTAGGGCTTTTGCGAAAGCAGAAATAGGGGCAGGAGTTATTTTAGCCACTTCAGGAACAGTTTTCATTTCCATGAATAATCGGGACAAAAAATCCATTATCCCCGTAGCCAAAGATTTAATCGATTTAGGTTTCAAAGTTGTGGCGACTAGTGGTACTAGACAGGTATTGTTAGAAAATGGAGTGGAAGATGTTGAGTTAGTCTTAAAGTTACATGAAGGTCGTCCTAATGTAGTGGATTGGATTAAAAATAAACAAATTCAATTTATTATCAACACTCCTAGTGGAGAAGAAGAAGCTCAAATGGATGGACGTAAAATTCGTCGTTCTGCTTTGGATTATAAGTTACCTATTATTACCACCATCGCTGGTGCGAGGGCAACTGTTCAAGCAATTCGCTCTTTACAGTCTGAACCAATGGAAGTGAAAGCTTTACAAGATTATCTTCGATAATTAGAGTCATACTAAGCTATAAGCTTTTTCGTAGGGACGTTACAGGTAACATCCCTACTCGTTTATTAGTATTGTTTCTGATTTTTTATTATTAATATATAAATTAATTTTTTCTTTGTTACAGTATTATTTTAAATACTATATAGCGTTTCTCATCGTTATGAGGTACAGTTTGGACTTGTAAGTCTCCTTTTCTCCCCTTGATAAGGGCAGATGTCGACAGGCTGGGTGGGGATTTAGGAGGGCTTTAATCTGAGCTATTTTTACCTCATTTATACCCGAATTGCTATAAATTGGTAGTTGATAGTATTAATGAAAAAAAATCGTGGTTAAAAAAATTTGTTAATGAAAGCGATCGAAATTACTAATTTATCTTTTCAATATAATAATAAGCCAGTTTTTGATAATTTATCTTTAGAAATATATAATCAAGAAAAGGTTGGCATAATAGGAGCAAATGGAGCAGGTAAAACAACTTTTTTCTTTTCTATTTGTGGCTTATTAAATTCTCATCAAGGAGAAATAAAGTTATTTAATAAAATTATAGAAAGTGGAAAGTTTTATCCAGAAATAGGTTTAGTTTTTCAAAATCCCGACGATCAATTATTTTGTCCCACAGTTAGAGATGATATTATTTTTGGAGTTGAAAACTTGGGTCTTTCTTCTTCTGAAATAGCAATTAGATTAGAACAAATTTGGCAAACTACAGGGGTAAAATACTTACTGGATAGAATACCACATCAGTTGTCAGGTGGGGAGAAATGTATGGTTGCGATCGCTTCTGTATTAATTATGCATCCTCAAATAATATTATATGATGAACCTAGTGCTAATTTAGATTTAAAAGCTAGACGAACACTGATTAATTTTCTCAATTCTTCCACCCAAACTATTTTAATATCTTCTCATGATTTGGAATTGATCAAAGAAGTATGCGATCGAGTAATTGTAATGAATTCTGGACAAATAGTTGCTGATGGTATTCCTACTGAAATTATGAGCGATTTAAAATTAATGGAAGAAAATAATTTGGAAATTCCTCCTTCCTTACAAAAAGTGGAAAAATAAAATAATTAGTAAATTTATTATTGATTAAAATATTAATTCTTAGTTTTTAAATTTTAATTAATAGGATTTAATATAAATTATGTTTTTATGAAAAATAACTTCTAATATTTAGTTCAAAATGTATTTGCTCTTACCAAATTTACTATGAAGTTGTGAAGTTATATTGATTTACATTCACCCTTTAATTAGTCACTTTTTGAGCAATATACCGTTCAATCGTATTGACTAACTCTTCATTAGTGAAAGGTTTATTGAGATAATGAGTACTACCTGCAATTTGACCTTTAAGTTTATCTACTCTTGTATTTTGAGCTGTTAACATGACGATCGGTAACTCTTTAAATTCAGGCATATTACGCAATGTCTTACACATTTTCAACCCATTAATACCAGGCATATTAACGTCAAGAAGCATTAAATCAATTTGTTGTCTATTCAGAACTTTAAAACCTTCAAAGGCATTCTTCGCAAGCAAAATATTATATTTACCTTCCAACGCACTTTGAATAACACTTTGAACCGTTGGACTATCATCAACAGTCAAAATAGTGGGTAAATCGGTGTTTTTTGATGAAACAATATTTTTCTGCTTGACAACAGATTGCTTAACTTGTTTAGGTGCAGTTTTACTTTGGACCTCAGTTTTACTTTCGACATGAATAAACCTAATCCAATCTATTTGTGCCCAGCTTAAATAGGAACGTGCAATTTGTAAAGGGTCTTTTCCTGTTTTTTGAGCAATATCAATTAGAGAACTTTGTCCATCAACTAATCCTTGTAAATGACGACGTATGGATATATCCGTAATTTTTGGTGCTGCATTTTCTGGTAATTGAGGTACAGCTTCCATTGAAGGGATATATTTTTTTAAAGCATGCCACTGTGCTTGGCGTAAACGAAGCTGTTTAATTATATTGGAAATATCTAGCCCATGATGGTCTTCACCAAAAGATAAATCCAGAGGAATGGAATGTTCTAAGGATAATTGAGAAGGATAAGGAACAAGTTGCTCTAAAATCAAAACGACCTGATGGTTAATAAAATCTTCTATTTCTTGCCAAGTTAATACCCGCATTTTTACCAAAAGTCCTAACAATTCTCTGATAGAAGATTGAGAACTTACCTTTTCTACAGCTACACCCAAAGCGACATTAATGACATGAGGTTTATATTTTTGACCTATTTTTTCTGCCAATTCTTGGACATTTGGAATGCTTTTTCCTGCATAAGTAATTTGACCATCTTGTAGAACGATAATTCTAGATCTAATTTTTCGATTATTTACTTTGCTTTGGACATGTAAAGTTCCGCTGATTTTTTGTTGTTTAAATCTAATTAAATTTTGACCCAATTTTTGGGCACTTGATTGATCAGATTTCCAGTCTATCGCTTGCATCTTTTTAGACATTCCTCCGCATTCCTAATTAGATAATTAATAAATTATAATCTAACGTCTTAGATAATTCCTTCTCGAATAAAACTTGATTACTATATAGTATGGAAGAAGAATGTGCAGATTTTGTGTAGAGATATTATTTTTTAATGATTTTAAGTTCCATTTTAACAAAACTTGATGATTGAAAATATTCAGTATTAATCATCAACTTGAAGCTAATTTTATCGATGCAATCAAGCTTTTAGCATGCCTCTGTGCGATCGTATTATTTTTTTTGCATACCCTATTTTTTTTCAGAAATATATATAGACGTAAGCTGAAATTGAATAAATTTTTAAAGCAATGAAAAACAAACAAATTAGTAACTATTTTGTTGAATTAACTGATCAAGAAACTGAAATAATTTCTGGTGGATATGGTGCTGCTTCGCCTGAAGCTGAAGAAAATGGCTATAAAAACGATGAGGGATTAAATGAACTTGAATCATCCTCAAATCATTACGACCCCTATAAAAATTTCAAATTTCGTGTCAACTAATTAGATATTTTAAAATTAACTTTAATGTAGATAATATCACATTAATTACTATTCTCAAGTAATCTCAACTATTTTCGATAGTAATTTCTATAAGTATTCCCCGAAGTTGATTATATAGCATTCCTAAATGAATTATAAACTATTAAATATTAATAAATCAATCAGAAAGTATTATTAATTCTCAATTCTCAATTCTCACCGCAAACGTGCAAAGCCTTGATTCATCTCAATTCTCAATTTTGACTAACGAAAAATGCTACAACCTATTTAGGGCTGCTATAGTCTATTCAATATCTACATTAAAAGTTATGATTTTGTCCCTTTAATACCTAATGAAAAAGAGGTAAAATAATTTACCTCCTAACAATTATTCTAGTTAAAATTTATCAATTTTAAACCCAGATTTTTAGTACAAATTTTAAGCTTAAGATTGAGCAACTGTTTCTTTTTTCTGATCTTCTTGAGCTAAGAATTTTTCTAGTTCGGTGAGTGCATCTGCATCGACTTTAGTTTGCATAGGACAGAATTTAGGTCCACACATAGAACAAAACTCGGCGGTTTTATAGATATCCGCTGGTAATGTTTCATCATGATATTCTTTTGCTCTTTCTGGATCTAAAGATAACTCAAACTGACGATTCCAGTCGAAATTATAACGAGCTTCAGATAGTTGATCATCTCTATCCCTTGCACCAGAACGATGACGGGCAATATCTGCTGCATGGGCGGCAATTTTATAAGCAATGAGGCCATTACGAACATCTTCCGCATTAGGTAAACCTAAATGTTCTTTAGGAGTAACATAACATAACATCGCAGTACCGTACCAACCAGCCATTGCTGCACCGATCGCAGAAGTGATATGATCATATCCAGGGGCAATATCGGTCACTAAGGGGCCTAAAACATAGAAAGGAGCTTCAGAACACTCTTCCATTTGTTTTTTGACATTAAATTCTATTTGATCCATAGGGACGTGTCCAGGTCCTTCTACCATAACTTGGACATCATGTTCCCATGCACGACGAGTTAGTTGTCCTAGAGTTTTTAACTCAGCTAATTGAGCTTCATCCGAAGCATCATGGGTACAGCCAGGGCGTAAAGAATCCCCTAAGCTGAAGGATACGTCATATTTTTTGAAGATTTCAATAATTTCGTCAAAATGAGTATAAAGAGGATTTTGCTTATGATGATGTAACATCCAACGAGCAATAATACCACCACCACGAGAAACGATACCAGTGATGCGATTACGAACTAAAGGCAAGTGTTCTATTAAGATACCTGCATGGATAGTCATGTAATCAACACCTTGTTGTGCATGCTTTTCAATGATGTGTAAAAAGTCGGCTGCGGTTAGGTCTTCTATATTACCATGAACACTTTCTAAAGCTTGGTAAATAGGCACTGTACCAATGGGGATGGGAGACGCACCAATAATTGCAGTACGGATTTCGTCTAAATTACCACCACCTGTGGATAAATCCATTAAGGTATCTGCACCATATTTAAGGGCTAAATCCAGTTTAGCAACTTCTTCGTCAATGTTAGAACTATTTGGAGATGCTCCAATGTTAGCATTTACTTTACATTTAGATGCAATTCCGATCGCCATTGGTTCAAGATTTGGGTGATTAATATTGGCAGGAATAATCATTCTTCCCCTCGCCACTTCATCCCTAATCAATTCGACGGGTAAGTTTTCTCGTTTAGCAACGTAGTGCATTTCTTCTGTGATGACACCTTTTCTTGCATAGTGCATCTGACTGACGTTGGCTTGTCCATGTCTTTTCGCAATCCATTCTGTACGCATATTTTATCCTCTATATTCAGCTTTCCTACGCTGGTATTACCCAGTCTCAGGTTCTAAGGGTTTTTCTCAGCCTTATAAATTAATTAGACACCCCTAGCTCATAAATTTGATTCTACCATTTTTGGTTATTTGGCATCAGATTTAAACCATAAAATGCAGATCATTAAAAATCATCTCAGACATAGACATAACAATAATTTCAGCAGATTACTGAAGGAAAATGCACATAATTATTTACATTTTGATTTTATTATTTACTGATTAGGAGTATTGTGGAAATGACGATCGCAAAAAGTATTAAATAGTCTCTTATAGTTTTCTAAATAGTATCTCCCACAAAATTGATTGGTTATTTAAATTCAATTTTAGGTTTGTGTCTTCCTTATCTGGCAATGCTTAGGACTTATTGCATTGCTTTTGAAGCACAACTGTATTTATCGATTTTAACTTACCTTTGACGATCGTCTCAGGTTAATAATTTGTAAAAATTTAGAGTAAGTAATCAACAAATCAGGAAAATGTATAGCAGAGAACGGATTGATTAGGACATTGATGATTCCTAAAATATTGCTATGTAGAGATTTTAACCCTTGTCTTTTGCTATTACATCACATAAGCATCTTGCATGATGGTTATTTTCAGGTTAATATTAATGGAAATATTAAGTTTTATTAACTAAAATAAGATTTTCTCTATATTCTAAGCTCTATAAACTAGTGATTAATAGACCATAAATAGAGATAATTTATCTCCATAAAAAGAGCTAAAAACTATTTTTATAGTTGACAAACTTTACTGTCATATATAGCAATTCTCACCTAAATGAGGAATAAATAGCTCAGATTAAAGCCCTCTAAATCACCAAATTTTTTGGGACTTAAATTAAAGTGATTCATCTCATAATTATGAGAAACTCTATATATGTTTAAAAATAATAAATAAGTAATAAATTGATGATGAAATAGCGAATTTATTGCATTACTCTACAATACTTACTCAATTTTCAAAATCAATATATAAGAAAATTTCCATGAAAAAATAACTAGATTCAAGATTGTATTGGTAAACATTATAAATTACAGAATTCGATATATTTTAAAGATAAAATGCAGATAACAAATAAGATTCATTTTCGTAATCTTCGAGGAGATATTTTTGGAGGATTGACTGCTGCGGTTGTTGCTTTACCAATGGCTCTAGCCTTCGGGATTGCTTCTGGTGCAGGTGCTTCTGCGGGTATGTGGGGAGCTATTTTAGTTGGTTTTTTTACAGCCTTATTTGGTGGTACACCAAGTTTAATTTCTGAACCCACAGGGCCGATGACTGTCATTGTAACTGCCGTAATTGCAGAATTAATGGCAAAAGATCCTCAAACAGGTTTAGCAATTGCTTTTACCGTTGTGATGATGGCTGGATTACTACAAATATTATTTGGAGTATTAAAGTTAGGGAAGTATATCACGATGCTTCCATATAACGTCATTTCAGGATTCATGACAGGAATTGGTGTGATTCTGATATTTTTACAGGTTGCTCCATTTTTAGGTCAAGAAACTCCTGCTGGAGGAGTCTTCGCCGTCATTAAAAGTTTGCCCAATTTAATTGTCAATCTGAATCCTCTAGAGGTTGGTTTAGGTGCAATTACTCTGATAATTTTATTTTTCTATCCTCGTAAGTGGCAAAATATTGTTCCTCCACAATTAACGGCTCTATTGATTGGAACTGTAATTGCTTTGTTATTTTTTGGTAATGCAAACATTCGTACGATCGCAACTATTGGTGAAATCACCCCCGGATTGCCTCAGTTACAGATGCCAATGTTGACATTCGAGAATTTACGTTTGATGTTTGTTAATGCAACTGTGTTAGCTACTGTGGGTTCGATCGATTGTTTATTAACTTGTTTAGTCTGTGATAGTCTGACTCGTAGTGAGCATCAATCTAATAAAGAATTAATTGGTCAAGGTATCGCTAATTTAATTACTGGTTTTTGTGGTGGTATGGCAGGTTCAGGAGCAACTACAGCTAGTGTGGTTAGTATTCAAGCAGGTGGACGTACTCCCGTTGCTGGTATTTGTCGAGCTTTAGTTTTATTGGTAATTATGTTATGGGCTGCTCCTCTCACTTCGGGAATTCCTTTAGCTGTTTTAGCGGGTATTGTTTTAAAGGTTGGGATTGATATTATTGACTGGAGTTTCTTAAAACGTGTCCATAAAATTTCTTGGAAAGCCGCAGGTATTGTTTATAGTGTTGTTTTATTAACTGTTTTTGTTGACTTAATGGTAGCGGTGGCAGTAGGAGTATTTATTGCGAATATCTTAACTATCGATCGTCTTTCTGAATTACAATCGAATGCAGTTAAAGCGATTACCGACGATGATGATCAAATTGTTCTGACTGAAGATGAGAAAAAAATATTAGATTTAGCGAATGGACGAGTATTATTATTCCATCTCAGTGGCCCAATGATTTTTGGTGTTGCTAAGGCGATTGCTCGTGAACATGGTGCGATCGACAATTATGATGTATTGTTAGTTGACTTAGCAGAAGTACCTGTATTGGGTGTGACTTCTTCTCTGGCCATAGAAAATGCTATCCAAGAAGCCCTTGAGATGAAACGAGAAGTAATTGTGGTGGGGGCTACAGGCAAAGTAAAAAGTCGTTTAGAAAAATTAGGTATAGCTGGTTTGATTCCTGAAAATCATTGGATGAGCGATCGAATTTCCGCTTTAGAAGAAGGTTTAAATATAGTGCAAGGTAAAGATGGTGAAGTTTATGCTACATCTTGAAATTGATTCTATTTGAAAGATATTTTAGAGGTTATGGGAGCAAGTATCAGATATTGTATTTTTGCTCCTTAAATCCCCACCCAGCCTGTCGGCATCTCCCCTTGCTAACCAGATGTGTACACACATCTGGTTAGCAAGTTTAAAATACTGCATTTTGCCCCCTAGCCCCCAATTCTGGGGGAATTAAGTGGATGCTTTACCTTTTTTTAGTGGGGGATTTAGGGGGCGAAATAGCTTCAGGCACAAACCAGAATAATTATGTGTACACGGTAGCCTTTTTAAAATGTCAAAAACATAGCCAAAAAATCCAAGAGAAATTAGAGGCAGCAGTGACTTATTTTAAAAATCATCGCCATCAAATGAAGTATGGTTTTTACGGTGAGCAATGTTATCCGATTGGTTCGGGAGTGACAGAGGCAGCATGTAAAACCGTCATCAAACAACGCTTGTGTTGTTCAGGTATGCGATGGAAAGAAACGGGGGCAGCAGTAGTACTAAGTTTAAGAACATTAGTATTAACTCCCACTCGTTGGTCTCAATTTTGGAACAAACTCAATCAATATGGCTTTCCTACTCTCTCTTCTTTGTAGTATTTGAAGGTCGCACCCGTAAATATGACCTTTCCGTAGAACAACAAGAAGCTTTTGTGGAATTATATACTTGCAACAAAGAACAAGCGGTAATAATTGATTCTCTCAATATTTCTCGAAGTGCTTTCAGTAATCGTATGAGCGGAGTTTATAAAAAGTTTAGTATTGGGGGAATGGTTCGCAAATCAATGAGACTTCATGACTTTCTCATAAAGGAATATCAAAAGTCTCATGATGGCAAAATGCCTTATCTTTCTAGTGGTGATGAAATCGACATTGATGAACTAGTCAAAATAATTCGAGGAAAAATTAAAGCAGATATTAAATATCGTTGCAAAGTAATGATTTGGGGTAAACCGGGGGCAGGAAAAACCACCTTTTTAAAATATCTGGCGGTTCAATGTATTAGTGAAAAATTTCTCCCTAATCGTGTTCCTATTTTTATCACTCTCAAAGATTTTGCTGATCAATCAGCCCAATTGAATTTAGAAGAGTTTATTAAATCTCAGTTAGCCCAACAAGAAGTCACTACCACCGAAATCATCGAGTTATTAAAATCAGGTAAGGCTTTAATTTTGTTTGATGGTTTGGATGAAGTCAGACAAGAAGATTGCCAAAAAGTCGTTCAACAAATTAAGCAATTGAGCCATCAATATCGCCTTAATTACTTGATTATCACCTGCCGTATCGCTGCACGAGAATATACCTTTAATGACTTTAAAGAAGTGGAAGTAGCAGACTTTAATGATCAACAAATTACCACTTTTGTGACCAAATGGTTCACTACCTTACAAAATGAACCCAAAGCGAGAAAATTTATAGAAAAGCTGGATAAAAATAAGCGAATTAAAGAACTCGCCACTAATCCTTTATTGTTAACTCTGCTTTGTTTAGTTTTTGGCGAAAATGCCGATTTTCCTGCCAGTCGGGCAGAACTTTATGAAGAAGGCATAGATGTGTTATTAAAAAAATGGGATGGTAAACGCAATATTGAACGGGATATCGTTTATCAAAGATTATCGGTAAAACGAAAAGAAGACTTACTAGCTCACATAGCGGAAATAACTTTTCAGCGGGGAGATTATTTCTTTAAGCAACGAGATGTGGAACAATATATTGCTGATTATATTCTGAATTTACCCGATGCCAAAACTGATCCTGATGCTTTGTTGATCGATAGTGAAGCCGTATTAAAATCCATCCAAGCTCAACATGGACTGTTAGTGGCAAGAGCAAAGAAGATCTTTTCTTTTTCTCACTTAACCTTTCATGAATATTTTACTGCCAAACAAATTGTGGCTCAAACCCAGTCATTTAATCAACAAGTATTAACTGATTTTGCTAGCCATATTACCAAAAAAAGATGGCGAGAAGTGTTTCTGTTAACTGTGGAAATGCAAAATAATGCTGATTGCTTATTAAAAGCCATGAAGCAAGCCATTGATAATTTAGTAATAGAAGATGAACAAATCCAGAAATATCTCAGGTGGGCAGAGATTAAGGTAAACTCCATAGATACTACATTGCGACAGGCAAGCAATCGATATTTCTACCTCAACCTCGACCTCAACCTCGACCTCGACCTCTACCTCTACCTTGACCTCTACCTCTACCGAGACCTCGATCGATTTAAAAAACTTAATCTTGATCGTCGATTTATAGCAGGATTGAAAAAACTGTTAAAACAAAGACCGAATCCAAAAAAAAATAAAGAAAAATTTAAGGAGTGGCAAAAATCTCATGGTTCAGTTTGGCAAGAAGAATGGCGAAGCTTAATGATTAAATATCGTAATATCGGGCATAAATGGAATTTTAACGAGCAACAAATAGCTTTAATAAGGCAATATTTAGAAGCAAATAAATTATTAGAAGAATGTTTAGCCAGTGAGTGTTATGTCAGTCGTCAGGTACGGCAGGAGATAGAGGAGAGTTTGTATTTACCAATGAATAGTATTAGTACTAGTACCAGATCAAAATTATCAAAAAATCGAGGGTTTAAAACCTTGCCTTGATCGGCGTGAATATTTTTGATGGTAGTAACGGTGCTATTTTCAAAAATTACCTTTGCCCACTTGCCCTGAGCTTTGTCGAAGGGTTGCCCTTTGAACTTTGCCCTTTTGACGAGCAAAAGCAAGGAAGGTGAGAAAACAGAGTAGGGAATAAGGGAAATAGCAGAACATCTTTACCCCTTACCCATTGACTCTCAATTAATTTCCCCATTTAAAAATGGCTGCACCCCAAGTTAAACCAGCACCAAAACCTGAGGTAACAATGGTATCCCCAGCTTTGATTTTGCCTTTTTTGACAGCTTCATCTAAGGCTAGAGGAATAGAGGCAGCGGAGGTGTTGCCATATTCACTTAAATTAGAAATTACTTTGTCTTTGCTGATTTTTAATCTATTGGCAACTGCATCGAGAATTCTTTGATTAGCTTGATGTAAGATTAACCAATCCACATCTTCTGTACTTAAATAAGCTTTGTATAAGGCTTTTTCAATTACTTCTGGTACTTTGCTGACGGCAAAACGATATACTTCTCGACCATTCATGGAGATAAAACCAAAGCCTCCTTGAATTATTTGTTTATCTGTACCAAGATTTTTACTTTCCCCTTGATAGGCAAGATTCAAACAGTTATTTAATTCGCCATTACTGTGCATTTGAAAACCTAACAGATTGTCTTTTTCTTGATTACTTTGACAAACAACTGCTCCTGCACCATCACCAAATAATACACATGTAGTGCGATCGCTCCAGTCAACCCAACGGGATAAACAATCGGCACCAATCACGACTATATTTTGATAAACACCATTACGCAAAAATTGGGAAGCGGTAACTAATGCAAACACAAAACCAGAACAAGCAGCAGTTAAATCGAATGCAACGGCTTTAGTTGCCCCAATCTGATGTTGCACTTTACTGGCACTACCAAATAAATCGTCGGGAGTGGAAGTTGCCAAGATAATCAGATCAATATCATCAGGAGTTAAACCAGCATCGACGATCGCTTTTTGAGCGGCTTCGCTGGCTAAATCACTAAGGGATTGAGTATCGGCAAGATGACGTTTTTTTATACCTGTACGACTAGTTATCCAATCATCAGATGTCTCGACAATTTTGCTCAAATTATTATTACCTAGTACTTGTGGGCTAGTCGCCGAACCACTACCGATAATAGTAACACCTCTTTTCACTTGCTCCAATGACTTTCTCCTTCAGCTTTACTGTTCTTACTTTAGATGGTTTTGTTAATAAATATTCACATTATCATATTCATAGGAATACTTCACAATGTACTATCTTATAAATCGATGATTTCCTGCCAATTTTAAGAAATATTTTTCACTATCTTCGGTTTCTTTTTGAGGGTATTTTTTCAACCACCTGTTCAAAATTGCGATCGATTACAATCTATGGATATATTAAAGGATAATTTTGTGGTTCAAGATAAACTCCATCACATTCAGACTTGTCACGATATTCTTTCAAAGTAAATTGAGAATTTTGCCATTTGTATTCAATATAACTACCACAATCGCCTAAACCTCTGGCTTTAGTTTTGACCATTAATATCTGATTAATATCATCAAATTCTGTTCCACCGACTAATGTAAAAGTATTGCTTAATTTCAAACCACTTTCATCACGACGAAAGATGGGAAAATTAATTTTGTTAAGTTTTTTGTCATTTTGACTCCCCCAAAGATATTGATAATTACCTTGATAAGCACCCAAAAAACAAAGAATTTCTACTAAATATTTCGACTGATTTAAACTATATACTTGAGTAGAATTGTTTGATAATGCTTGATCTTTTTCTTGGTTACATAAATTTAGATCTTCTCGTTGTTGTTCTACTTGTAAGATTATGTCTGCTTTTTGCTCTGGATTTATCGTCACGGGCAAAGTCGCTGATTCTTCATCTGGTTGTTGATTTAAGCTACTATTTGAGATAGTGCGATCGCATCCAAATAAAATAAAAAATAATCCACAAAGGAAAAATGATATAAAATTAGACAATTTATTAATGTAAATAGTAGTTGCTATATATTTGATTGATGGGAATACTAACTTATATGATAGAGAACTAAACGAAAAAAATAATTGGGGGAAAAATTTGAGTCGTAGCTATTTGTTTACCTCAGAATCAGTAACAGAAGGACATCCAGATAAAATCTGTGATCAAATTTCTGATACTATTCTCGACGCTTTACTAACTGAAGATCCCTCTAGTCGTGTAGCGGCAGAGGTTGTAGTCAATACTGGTTTGGTTTTGATTACGGGAGAAATATCATCTCAAACAAAAATTAATTATATTGATTTAGCCAGAAAAAAAATCGCTGATATTGGTTATACCGATGCCAATAACGGTTTTTCAGCAAATAGTTGTTCTGTATTAGTCGCATTAGATGCACAGTCACCAGATATTGCTCAAGGTGTAGATCAAGCCAAAGAACAGAGAGAGTCTTTAAGTGAAGATGAATTAGATGCCATTGGTGCTGGTGATCAAGGGATTATGTTTGGTTTTGCCTGTAATGAAACTCCTGAGTTAATGCCATTACCAATTACTTTAGCTCACTGTTTATCCCATCGTTTGGCACAGGTTAGAAAATCAGGAGAGATACCTTATTTAGGCCCTGATGGTAAAACTCAAGTGACGGTTGCTTACGAAGATGATAAACCTGTAGGGATAGATACTGTTTTAATTTCGACACAACATCATGCAACCATTGGCGAGATTACTGATAATGATCAAATTCAAGCTATTTTAAAAGAGAAAATTCAAGAGTTAGTTATTAATCCCGTTTTTAAGAATAGAGTTATTAAACCAACACAGAAAACCAAATTTTTATTAAATCCTACGGGCAAATTCGTAGTTGGTGGGCCTCAAGGTGATTCTGGTTTAACTGGACGTAAAATCATTATCGATACCTATGGCGGTTATTCTCGTCACGGTGGCGGTGCTTTTTCTGGTAAAGATCCTACAAAAGTCGATCGTAGTGCCTCTTATGCTTGTCGTTATGTCGCTAAAAATATTGTGGCGGCGGGTTTGGCTCGTAAATGTGAAGTACAGTTAAGTTATGCCATTGGTGTCGCTAAACCTGTGAGTATATTCGTGGAAACTTTTGGTACTGCCACCATAAGTGAAGATAAATTGCTTGAATTAGTCACAGCTAATTTTGATTTACGTCCTGCTGGTATTATTCAAATGTTGGAATTAACTTCTTTACCTGCTCAAAGAAATGGTCGTTTTTATCAGGATGTTGCTGCTTATGGACATTTTGGTAGAACAGATATTGATTTACCTTGGGAAAGAGTCGATAAGGCTGATTTGTTAAAACAAGCTGTAGACGAAACTTTAGCAACTATTTAAGGGAAAATCAGATAATGTGAAAGTAAAACCCAGTTATTCCAATTGCGGGGCATGTTTTTGCTGAGTACATAGTTTGTTTGATAATGCATAAATTAAGTTTGGATATTCAATTAACCTGAATTCGAGTCAAGGACATTGAGATTCAATTATTTACCGTCTTTAGATATAGTCTCAAATTCTTTTAGCGATCGAATAAATTCCCTAATAATATCACTTTTAGTTCTCATCGTTTTCTTTGCATAATGATCTAAAATCTTCAACTCATGACTAGGGATACGAATACAAATTTGTTTTTCCATGATTCTTTATGTTGCTAATTGTATAGCAAATTTACATCAATTCTATAGCTATATGCTATACTAAAAACACATTAAAAACAAATTCTCTTAAATTACTTAATATTTGATATACGTCTGATGTGTATTGATTCTTGAAACCCTCGTTATTTGGTTAATTACTGGAGATTAACAATTTTGGATCATCGCTAAAAGCCTTATCCAATAACGGTCATTTTTAATTCACATCAGACGTTTGATATAGCAGAAAACGGGTTGATTAGGACATTGATGATTTTTAAAAGTATTGCTATGTCGAGATTTTAACCTTTGTCCTTTGCCCCTTGTCTTTTGCTATAGTAGAGAATAGGATCATTACCGCAAAATATTACTAACAAACTTTGAACTGTGAAGTAGTAAAATCATTAAACTTGACACTATGAACATTCAAAGTAAAGCGATTTAAACTTGATCGTAAGAATTTGCAAAAGTAAATATTCAATTATTAATTAACCGAAGTAGTGTTTGCGGATAAAAAACCTAATTATTGAAGGGGAAAGAGCGAAAAAAAGGCTCTTTAAAGCAAACATGAAACAGGTTCAAGGATTTGGGCGTGTTTTGCCATCTTTACTTATAGATGCAGTTAACAACCATCGGGATACTCCCAGATTTTATCATTGGAAAGCAAGTAAGTGGGAAGGTTTTACCGCTAAACAATTACAACAATCATCTTTAGAATTAGCCTTGGGCTTACAATGTTTGGGATTGAAACCTAAAGATAATATTGCTCTTCTACTTCCGAGTAATGTTGACTTTGTCGTGGCAGATTTTGGCACTTTATTAGCAGGGTTAGTGAATGTAGCGATCGATCTAACTCAGACGATCGAAAATATTATTTATATCCTTAATCATTGTGAAGCTAAAGCCTTAATTGTCGAGAATTTGTCTTTACTAGATCAGATTTTACCTTATCTAGGAACCTTAACTCAATTACAGTGGTTAATCATCACCGAAAACGAAGAAAACTTAGAATTGAGAACTCAGAATGCAGAAAATAATTTAGGTACAAACTTTACACCTTTACAAAATCATTCTGTTTGTTTAAAAATTCCTACTTTTTTAGGAGAAACTATTAACCCTGTTTCCAAAGTGGCAATTCCTCAATGTTTGCAGTTAATGTCTTTGTCTCAAGTGCAACTAAAAGGAAGACAACATTTAACTACCGATAGTTTTGAGCAATTATTAAATCAATTAAAACCAGAAAATCTCGCCACCATCATCTATATAGCAGGAGATAATCGTCAACCTAATGGTGTGATGTTGACTCATGAAAATATTATCACTAACGTATTAACTTCTTTTGATAGTTTCAGTGGTATTGCCAAAGATAGTTCAGAAATCGCCCTTTCCTTTTTACCTTTAACTCATATTTTTGCTCGTAGTTTCTTTTATGGACATTTATATTCTGGACATCAGGTATATTTTTCCAATGCCAATCATTTAATGCGACATCTGCAAATAGTTAAACCAACCATCTTAATTACCGTACCTTTGTTGTTAGAAAAAATCTATCAAAAAATTGTTCAAAAAGGAGAAAAATTAAAAACATGGCGTAAATGGATATTTACCAGTGGAATGTGTTTAGCATCAAAGTATCGTATTGGTAAAAAAGCGACTTTACCTCTCAAAGTAATGACCCAGAGAATATTCGCACCAGTTCTATCTTTATTTGGTGGTCATTTAAAAGTTTTAATTACTGGCGGTGCAGGTTTGAATCCTTCCTTAGGAAATATTTTGACAGCCATGGGTATTCCTCTTGTGCAAGGATATGGATTAACCGAAACCAGTGGAGTTGTTACTTACACTCAAGATAAATCGGATAACTGTGCGCAAACAGTTGGTCAACCAATTATTGGAGTGGATTTAAAAATTGCTGAAGATGGAGAAGTTTTAATCAAATCTCCTTTTACAACTCAAGGTTACTATCATGATTTCTCCTTAACCAATGAAATATTAGACAAACAAGGATGTTTACATACTGGAGATTTAGGGTTTGTAACGGCTAATAATACTTTGCAATTAACGGGAGTTAAAAAGGCTCATTTTAAATTATCTACAGGCAAATATGTCTCGGCTTTACCTTTAGAAACTCAACTCCAAACTAATTCTCTCATCAAAAGAGCGATCGCGATCGCTCCTAACTATAAATTCTGCTCGATGTTAATTTTCCCCGACAGGGAGAATTTATTAAAAGAAGCCCAAAAAATGGCACTTAATTTAACAGTTGAAGAGTTATTACAAAATTCTTGTCTCCTTGCCCTCTATCAAACATTAATTGATGAGACTAACTGTCACTTACCATATTGGTCTCATGTACGTAAATTTAAGTTAATTGATTATTGTCCTGAACAATTAAGCGACGGAGAAATTATTAAGTTATTTCATCGAGAAATTGATGACATTTATCAAAAATCAAGCAAAAAAGCGATTAATTCTTCCCAAACATATTTAACCTGCCCAACAGTAGAGGTTTATAGTTGCCCTGCTTATGCAGAGTCAATTAAAGTTTAAATTTCAATCACTGTATTCATCTTGGGTGTAAACCTTGTATCCTCACAAAAACTTTAATCTTGTTAATCCAATAATCCTCAAAATCCTGAGACAAACAACAACAAGTAAAGTCTCTCACTTCACAATATGAATAAACTAATTATTCATTATTCATTATTCATTATTCATTATTCATTACTAAACCTATGTTTAAATCTATTCAAACAATCGCCGTTTTAGGTGCTGGTGTCATGGGAAGCCAAATAGCGGCTCATTTTGCTAACGCTGGTATCAAAGTATATTTATTAGATATAGCCAGTCAGGGGCAAAATAAAAACGACATCGTTCAAAAATCATTTCAGAAAGCTCAAAAACAAAAACCACCTATTTTCTTTACTAAGAGTAGCTCTAGTCGAATCACTTTAGGTAATTTTGAAGAGCATTTAGATTATCTAAAAAATGTAGATTGGGTCATAGAAGCCGTAGTCGAAAATTTAGGTATCAAACAAGAGTTATTTACCAAAATTTCCCATATAGTACCACCCCATGCTATATTGTCTAGTAATACTAGTGGCTTGCCTTTGGTAAAAATAGCTAAAGGTTTACCATTATCGATTCAAAAACGTTTTTTAGGGACTCACTTTTTCAACCCTCCTCGTTATCTAAAACTTTTAGAATTGATTCCTCTGCAAACTACAGATGAAGAAGTAGTAAAAAAAATCCATTGGTTTGGTCGGTTACATCTTGGTAAAGGGGTGATAATAGCAAAAGATACTCCCGGATTCATTGCCAACCGAATAGGGATGTACACAACGATGTTAGCTGTGGATGCTTGGCTAAAAAAAGACTATACGATCGAAGAAATTGATACAGTTACAGGTACTTTAATTGGTAGACCAAAATCGGCTACTTTCCGCACTATTGATGTCGTGGGTTTAGATGTGTTCAATTATGTCTGTGAGCATTTATATAATTGCTTGCCTGATAACAGCCACCGCAATATTTTCAAAGTACCTGAAATAGTAACTAAATTAATTGAATCGGGAGCATTAGGAGCAAAAGTTGGTCACGGATTTTATAAAAAAGAAAAAGGACAAATTTTATCTTTAAATCGAAATACCTTGGCTTATGAATCAGCTCACTCTTTGAACTTAGAGAATTTTCGAGAAATATCGAAAATAAAAAATCTCAAAAAACGTCTAATTAAACTCTATCAAGACCAAGGAAGAATGGGAGAATTATTTAGATATTTAACTCTCCATACTCTTAATTATTGTGCAACTTGTATTCCTGAAATAACAGATAATCCAGCCGATTTGGATAGAGCAATGAGTTGGGGTTTTGGTTGGGAAATCAGACCTTTTGAACTATGGGATATTTTAGGTTTTGAGACTGTCATCGAAGATATGAAAAAAGAAGGTTTAATAATTCCTGATTGGATTGAAAGATTACAATCTCGTCATGTCAGTAGTTTATATCACAAAACTTTAGATCACGAAGAGACAACATTACAAGAATCGTGTCGAGGAGAATTTTGTTTTACTGCGGGCATGGTGCATACTCCTCAAGGTTCAATATTATTAGGTCAACCCCATGATGAAATTCGTCTGTCTTCGATCGAGCATAACCCCGATTATGTTTTATGGCAAAATGACGAGTCTGCTGTTTTAGATTTAGGTAGTGGGGTAGTTTTATTCCAAATGCGATCGAAAGGAAATACCCTAAGTAAAGCAGTTGTAGAAGGTTTATTGTCAGCATTAGATTTGTTAGCAGAAAAACCTTGGCAGGGAATGATTATTGGTAACGACGATAAACATTATTGTGCAGGAGCGAATTTGTTAGAAATGGCAACTCTTGCCCAAGGAGGAAAGTTCACCGAAATTGCTCTATTTTTAGATCAAGTACAAACTTTAATGAAGCGTATTCGTTATAGTCCCAAACCCATTGTGTCCGCAGTTCATGGTTTAGCTTTAGGTGGTGGTTGCGAATTGTTAATGGCAACTGGTCATGTTGTCGCTAGTGCTGAAAGTTATATCGGCTTGGTTGAATTGGGAGTAGGTTTGATACCGGGGGCAGGAGGAATCATGACCATGGCGAGTTGGGTATCTCAACAAGCTCTCAAAATGGGAGAAGCTAACCTTCATCCTTTCTTAGAAAAAGTTTTTAAAACTGTGGGGATGGCAACGGTGTCTAAAAGTGCAGAGGATGCAATTAATTTAGGTTTTCTTCCTTGTAATAGTCACGTTGTTATAAATAGCGATCGAAGATTATATGTAGCCAAACAATTAATTTCTTATCTGAATCAAGAAGGTTATTTACCACCTCCAGCAAGAGAAATTTTGGTGGCAGGGGAAACAGGTAGAGCAATGTTAGAGATGATAGCTTATAACATGCAACAAGGAGGTTGGATTAGTGAATATGACCAATTTTTGGCGAATAAGTTAGCTTACGTGCTGACGGGAGGAGACATAACTGCACCGACTTATGTATCAGAAGACTATCTCTTTAATTTAGAAAAAACAGTTTTCTTACCTTTGTTACAGCAGGAGAAAACCCAAGCAAGAATCGAGTATATGTTAAAGCATAAAAAAGCACTAAAAAATTGAGTTTTGATTAATTCCCATAAATATTCAACTCACCTTAAATTCAATAAATTGAACTTTTTTGATTTTCATTGGTAACGAATAAAGGATTATTACAAAAAAATTCTTAAGGTTGCAAAGCTTATACCCGTAAAAAAGAGCAAAAAGGGAGAAAAAGAAATGGAAAATGCTTATATTGTTAGTACAGTAAGAACAGCAATAGGGAAAGCACCCCGTGGTAGTTTACATCATCAACGCCCTGAAGATTTGGCTTCTGCTGTTGTGCAAGGGGCAATGGCAAAAGTACCGCAATTAGAAGGTTATTTAATTGATGATGTTGTCTTTGGTTGTGCTTTCCCTGAAGCAGAGCAAGGTTTAAATATTGGACGTATTATTGCTCAAAAAGCTGGGTTGCCTGATTCGGTGGCAGGGATGACAGTTAATCGTCTGTGTGCTTCGGGTTTACAAGCGATCGTCATGGCAAGTCAAAGTATCATGGTAGGTAGTACTCAGATAGTCATTGCTGGTGGTGTGGAATCGATGAGCATGATTCCTATGGGTGGCAATAATCCTAAACCTGCTCCTCAATTAATGAGTGATTCACCTGATAGTTATATTGGTATGGGTATTACTGCGGAAAATGTAGCTAAACAATATGGGATTAGTCGTCTTGAGCAAGATAAGTTTGCCTTGGCTTCCCATCAAAAAGCAGTAAATGCGATCGAGTCTGGCTATTTTAAAAACGAAATTATCCCTCTAACTATCAAAGAAAATGTCTATCAAGATGAAGAGGTTATTCCCCATGAACATATCTTTGCTACTGATGAGGGGGCAAGAAAAGATACTAGTTTAGAAGCCTTGACTAGTCTTAAACCAGTTTTCCATAGCCAAGGTACTGTCACCGCTGGTAATGCTTCCCAAATGTCTGATGGTGCAGCGGCAACTATTGTCATGAGTGAAAAATGGGTAAACAAATTAGGTATTAAACCCATAGCGAAGTTGTTAGGTTATGCCCTTGCAGGAGTGCCAGCAGGAATTATGGGTATTGGCCCCGTGGAAGCTATTCCCAAAGTCTTAAAACAAGTAGGTTTAGACATATCGGACATTGGTTTAATCGAACTAAATGAGGCTTTTGCTTCTCAATCTTTAGCTGTAATTAAAAAATTAGTATTGAATCCCAATATAGTTAATGTTAACGGAGGAGCGATCGCTTTAGGACATCCTTTAGGTTGTACAGGGGCAAAATTAACGGCAACTTTAATCCACGAAATGCAAAGACGCAATGTCCGTTATGGGATGGTGACAATGTGTATCGGTGGTGGTATGGGAGCAGCAGGCATTTTTGAGTTAGTTGAATAATAGGTGGGGCAGAATTGACAGTTGACAATTGACAATGAAGTATTTTTGATTGAATTATATAGCCGAGAACGAATTAATCAGAACATTGATGATTTCTAAAAGTATTGCTATGTCGAGATTTTAACCTTTGTCCTTTGTCCTTTGCTATAACAGTACAAAATATTTTGATTATCAAAAATTAATTTAGACGTAAAATCTTCATTTTTATTTTGTGAATTGGTAGAGAAAAGTATGGGTTGTTTCTACCAACGGGAAATTATTTATCAATTTGATATTTTGGAGAAAAAATTATGAATCAAATAAATTGGAACGATACTGCATTAATCTTTTCCAGCTTTGTCATTCTGTTTATGATACTGGCATACTCAGGAATATTAGTCTGGCTTGTACTAGTTTCTACGGGATTACTTGCTACTCATTTTTCCCTTAAAATTGCGATCGCATTTGTCCTTGTCATAACAGTTTTAACCCTTGTTATTCCTGCTTTACGAAGAATGGTAATTACCAACAATATCTTTAAACTAATAAAAAAGTTGAAACTCCTACCCACGATATCTGATACGGAAAAAGAAGCTATCAACGCAGGAAATGTCTGGGTAGAAAGAGAATTCTTTTCGGGTAATCCTAATTTACAACGCCTAGCTCAAGAATTATATCCGACTCCACCACCAGAAGTACAAGCATTTCTCGACAATCAAGTAGAAACAGTCTGTGCTATGGCGAGTGATTGGGACATTTATCAAAACAAAGACTTGCCACCTCAAGTTTGGGAATATCTTAAAAAAGAACGTTTCTTCGGTTTGATGATACCTAAAGAATATGGTGGTTTAGATTTTACTCCCATTGCCTATAGTGCGGTGATGGCAAAACTAACCTCTCGCTCTTTTACTCATGTAGCTACTGTGGGTGTTACTAATTCTTTAGGTCCTGCTAAACTTTTATTACGCTATGGTACTCAATCTCAAAAAGCTCACTATTTACCTCGACTAGCAACAGGAGAAGATATCCCCTGTTTCGCCCTTACTGAACCCAATGCAGGTTCAGACGCAGGAAGCATAACCTCTGAAGGTGTTGTGTTTAAAGCAGAAGATGGTAAACTATATTTAAGATTAAACTGGCGTAAACGTTACATTACTCTAGGTACAATCGCAACTTTATTGGGACTTGCTTTTAAATTAAAAGATCCTCAAAATTATCTCCACTTAGGAAAAGATGTTGGTATCACTTGTGTTCTGATCGACACTAAAACAGAAGGTGTTACTATTAACCAAAGACATGATCCGATGGGTGTCCCTTTCTATAACTCTCCTACTACAGGGCATAGTGTCATCGTACCTGTTGAACAAATTATCGGTGGTGTTAAAGGTGCGGGGCAAGGTTGGCGAATGTTGATGCAATGTCTTGCCGCAGGGCGTGGAGTAACTTTTCCCGCAACGGCTGTTGGTATATCTGGACTTGTGTCTAGAGTGACAGGTGCTTACAGTATCATTCGTAAACAATTTGGTTTATCTATCGGTAAATTTGAAGGTGTCCAAGAGCCTCTTGCCCGTATTGCAGGATTTACTTACATCCTTGATGCACTAAGACTTTATACCGTCGGTGCAGTAGAAAATGGCGAACAACCTCCTGTGGTTTCTGCGATCGCTAAATACAACAGTACTGAACTGGCTCGTCAAGTCGTCATTGATGGTATGGATATTATGGGTGGTGCAGGTATTTGTCGTGGCTCAAGAAATCTTTTGGCGAATGTTTATACTGCTATGCCTATCGCTATTACGGTTGAAGGGGCAAACATTCTCACTCGTACTCTCATGGTTTATGGTCAAGGTATTACACGTTGTCACCCTTATGTTTATGACGAGATTCAAAGTCTAGAGTCCGAAGATTTTGTAGCTTTTGACAAGGCTTTTTGGAGTCATATGGGGTCAATAGTTGGTAATGGCTTTAGAAATTTAGTTTTAAATATTACCCGTGGCTTATTCGTTAAATCACCTGTTTATGGAGATGTAGCACGTTACTATCGTAAGTTAGCTTGGGCAAGTTCTACTTTTGCCTGTTTCACGGAATATGCCTTGATTCGTTATGGTGGTAGTCTCAAACGCAAGGAGAAATTATCGGGACGTTTTGCTGATTTCCTTTCTTGGATGTATATTGTTACTGCGACTTTACGACGTTTTGAAGCAGAAGGAAGCAAGGAGGAAGATTTACCTTTAGTGCATTGGAGTATGGAATATGGTTTTTATCAAATCCAGTTAGCGATCGAGGGTATTACTGATAATATGTTGTCATGGTTGCCAGTGTCTTGGTTGTGGAAAATAAATGCGATCGGTAAAATGCCTGATGATAAATTAGGTGGTAAGGTGGCTCAAATTTTACAAAAACCTTCGGACACCATAAATCGTTTAACCCATAGTATCTACATTCCTACAAATCCAGATCAAGCCTTAGGAAGAATTGAACAAGCTTTTAAACAAGTTATATTGGCTGAACCTATTTGGCAAAAAATTAAAGCAGGAGTAAAGGAAGGAAAATTAAGTAAAAATAAACCCCTTGATTTGCCAGAATCTGCTCTTAAAGTGGGAATTATCAATCAACAAGAGTTTAATACTTTACGCTTAGCGGAAACTTTAAGACAAGATGCAATTCAAGTTAATGCTTTTGATGTTGATGTTTCCAAAGTGATTGTTCAATAATATTCAACCCGAAATATTATGTCATGTCTATTTTTGTCGTCTTATCCAATAAAATTTCGATCGCATTTACAATCAAATGTGGTTCATCTATCCAAACAAAATGACTACTTAAATTAGCTTCAAGTTGAGTACAATCTGTTGAGAACTTATGTAATTTAACGTGCATTTTATCTCTTAATTTATTAAACATTTTTAAGGGAATTAAAAAAGTCCAAAAAGAAGGATGAAAAAACGATTTAGCTTTGATATTAACGATAGGAAGATTACCAAAATTTTGAGCAATACTTACTTGAAGACCACTTTGTTTTAAACTAATCATTTCCCTTGCCATTGTGAGCCAATGTTTAGGATGACAAAAAGAACGTTTAGTTAAACTTAAAGAATGAGAAGAAAACTTTCTTAAATTAGGTTTTAATATCTCAAAAAACCCTACTACTTTAGCAAGTCTAATAATACCTAATATTGAACCTAATATTGATATTAGAAAACCAGCAGTAAAAATTATTTTTAGCACTTTAACTAACCAAGGAAGGTTTAACATTTCACTCTCATGAAGCCCATCTGTGAATACAATTCCGACAACTTTTTCGGGAAACATATGAGCATAAAGTCTGACATTATAACTACCAAAAGAGTCTCCAATTAAAATATAAGGAGGTTCAATGTCTGCTTCAGTTAGCAATGTGTTTAATTCTTGAACTATTTGCTTACTAGTTCGAGGTTTCCAACTATGTTCACTCCAACCATATCCTGCTCGATCGTAAATTAATACTTTTGTCAGTTTAGATAGTTCATCAATTAGTAGATAGCCTTCTAAACCTCCTAAACTGTGATCCAAAATGATTGTTGGTTTACCTGAATTATTGTTTCCTTTTAGGCAGTAATGTAATTGATTTTTTTTAATGTTGATTAACTTACCTGCTGGTGGTTGTTTATCTTCCCAAAAAGTTGCGATCGCATGATAACTTGTCGTTAAAATCAAGATAATTATTTGTATTGGAATAAACATTATTAACCTTTTAATTTTTTCTTACCAAAATTATAGTCATATTCAATTAATAATTAACAATTAACAATCAACAATTTCTTTTCTGATCAAAGGAGAAAAAATAATGAATACTAAATCAAAAAAAATAAAAAATCGATCGCCTACTGAAGAAAAAACTGTCAAAAAAGAGAAAAAAACAAACAAAGTATTATTACGTTTTTTACGTTATTTAAGTAAATTTTTTAAGAATAAACAAATACCTTATGTTACGAATAAAACTTGTGAAATTTATCTGGGAGAAAAAAATCATATTTATCAAAATAAATGTCGGCAATTATTACAAACTAATTTCCAATTAAATCATCTACAAGTTAACCGCTTTTTTGAAACTTCTATTGGTAATAGTCTTTTAGATTGGTTAAAACGTTTCTTTAGAATTGACCATCCAGACAAAAATCAAACTCTAAGAAAAATGATGGTAGAAATGGCAAAAAATCGCTATGGAGTATCTTTGTTTAGTCTTTTAGAACAAGTTTCCCCAGAAGTTGACTTAGATATGGAAAAAATCATGTCAACGATGACGGATGTACAAAAATTGGTTAAAGATACAGAAATAATTCTCAATACTATTCAAGAATTATCAGAAGCTGAATTAACCAATCAACCGACTCAAGATTTTGCAACATTACCAGATTTACGCTTTCCAGGAAACTTTGAAGTCAAAGAATCTCAGGTACAATGGGAAATTTATAATCAGTATTTTCAAAAAGCAATAGTCGAGATTTTATTATACCAACCCGCTTCTTTTGCCGAAGAGACAATACCCGTGATTATACAATCTCATGGATTAGGTTCTAGTCCTGAAATCTTAAGTAGTTATGCTCGTCATCTGGCTTCCTATGGTTATCTTGTGGTGGCAATTAAACATTTAGGTAGCAACACTGAATATTTAGAAAAAATGTTGTCGGGCAAGGCATTAGAAGTCTTTGAGTTATCGGAATTTATTGATCGCCCTTTAATGGTAAGTTCTATATTAGATGAACTAGAGAAACAAAATCAAACAAAATGGGCAGGAAGATTAGATACTAACCATGTAGGTTTTATGGGTACGTCTTTTGGTGCTTATACTGGATTCATGTTGGCAGGGGCTAAATTTGATTTTAATAAATTAGAAACAGCTTGTGAACCTTTGACAGAAAATCCTAATATGTCAATGCTTTTGCAATGTGAAGCCTTAAAACTACCTAGACAATCATACCAACTAAAAGACGATCGCATTCAAGCCTTATTTTGTTTGGACTCCTTTGGTAGCGAAATATTTGGAGAACAAGGTACTAAATCAATTTCTGTTCCCACCATGTTAGTTGCTGGTAGTCACGATTTTATCGCACCCCTTGTCTTTGAACAAATTCGTCTTTTTCAATGGTTAACTACTGCTCAACACTATTTAGTTTTGATCGAAGGTAAGTCTCATATTCCCGACTTTGATTTTTTCACCCGAAGTATTAATTTACAATGGAAAACAAATCAAGTCCCAAGCATTAAAATTGAGAAGAGAAATACTTTTGAAAACTATATACAAGCTTTTAGTACTGCTTTTTTTAATTTTTATCTCAAAAATACCGAGTCAGCTCAATCCTATTTGAGTTCTAACTATGCTCATTTTTTAAACCAAAATTCTAATAATCTTTGGCTTATCAGTCGAACTTCAAGGGAATTACTAACTGCAAAATTATCTTAAAGGAGATTAGCTAATCATAATGATGCAAAAAGAAGGATATTTAACAACCACAGACGGTAGCAAGATTTATTATCAATCTTGGTTACCGTCAAACCAACCCAAAGCGATTATGATTTTAGTACATGGACTTGGTAGTCATAGTGATTGGTTTAGCAATGTTGCAGAAAAATTAGTAACAGCAAATTATGGAGTTTATGCTTTAGATTTATATGGTCATGGCAAATCTTCTGGACAAAGAGGTTATATTCACAGTTGGTCTGATTTTCGTGATAACTTAGATGATTTTTGCCAATGGGTAAAGTCGCAAAATGCTGGTCAACCTTTATTTATGCTCGGTCATAGTTTGGGTGGTTTAATTGTTATAGAATATATATTGAGCATGTCTGGTGCGATCAAAGGTATAGTTCTTATAGCACCCGCTTTAGGTAAAGTTGGTATTTCCCCTGTGAAAATCTTAGTCGGAAAACTATTGTCTTGGATTTATCCTCGTTTTTCTCTTGATATAGGTATTGATGAAACTATGAGTTCTCATATTTCTGAGGTCGTTTCAGCTTACAGAAATGATCCGTTAAGACATACTCAAGCAACTGCTCGTTTTGCTGAAGAATATTTCAAAATAGCTCAGTGGGTAGAAAATAATGTCGTTAATTTATCGACACCAATTCTTGTTTTGCAAGGAGATGAGGATGTTGTGACTCCAGTCGAGAGTACCAAAGAATTCTTGACTCAGTTACCTGATATAGATAAAAAGTATCAAGAATATAAAGAAGGTTATCATGATTTACACCATGATTTGTGTGAACAAATAGTCATCGAAGATATTGTGAAATGGTTAGAGAAACAGTATGAATCTCTTCAACATAAATTACATATTTCAAAGTTGGGAATGTAAGGTCTACAACCAGAATAATATTGCAAATTTGGAGAAATCACATTAGATTAAATACAGACAATTAATTTTTTATAAATACTCAAAAAGCGATCGTTGCCATAGGGCTGTTCATTATCATCCTCGTCTTGAATAGATCCCTGAGATGTGGATACTATAATCATCCCCAAGGGGTCGTATAGTACTTCAGCTACATTGTCATTAATATCTGTAATCTGGAATGGTGCAATCAGATGATAGTCAATTTCCGCTTGAGTTTGATTACCCAAAGCATCCTCAACAGAAACCAAAGTCAGAAAATAAGGTTCATCGTAGCGATAGAGCGTCGAGCCGCCATCCAAACGCTCTATTTGAGACAGGAGAAAAAATTCCTCATTGCTTAGATAATGGTAGGTTTCTCCTCGCTGCCACCAATAATCTGAGTCAAAATAGTAGTATCCTTGTTCTTCGAGTAAACTAGCATTAACACGATCGCCTAAAGTATCTGTAATTAATTCATTGGTAAAACAAGCAGATTCCGTGTGGTGAAGTAATGTTTGTTCTCCAACTTCTTCCCAAGGCAACGCACCAGTCTGATTATCATTCCAGTAGTAATTACGACTCCAGCCTATCAATCGGGCTTGAAGCGTTGTGGCTTCAGGAGATAGTAATTCGTGAAAATCTTGAGCTGAGGCAAGGACTGTTCTTAATGTTGTTCTTAAACTATGATATTGAAAGAGGCTATCTGATTCCTCAATAGTTAAACCAGCCACCTCAAAAGCTTTGCTTTCAGTGGGAATAGCCAATTCACGACGATCGCTATTATCAATAATTAAATAATCTTGTCTCGTAGCGGTGATGTAGAATCGCTCTTGAGCAGGCAACCTATCATCTGAGCTTCGACGAGGATAAGCGATAGTACAGGCTTCTCTGAGATTGCTGTAGTTATCAACTTCTAGGTTAAACTGATGAACTATACGAGGATCTTCAGGCTCCTCTTCATAACTGTAACTAAGCGGCTCGCTCTGATAGGCCATAAAGCAAGCATCATTTTCATCCTGGGACGGTTGTAGCCTTCTCATTCGATAGGCATTTTGGGTCACTTGATAAGGATGATCTCCCCGTTTTCCTGTTAATCTATTGGTTCAATAAATCTCTTGACGAATCACCATTCCTGCCAGAGAACGAATACCTTCTTCAAATTCATCCGCACCCAGTTCTCGAAGATTTTCTACCAAATCTCTCGGCAATAAACCCTGTTGACGATCGCCTTGGTAATATTGTTCCCATCGACGAGTATCCCAACCAAAAGCTCCATTATGATACCAAGTTCGAGTGCAGGCAGGAGTAGTATAAGTTTCCGTTTCAGAATCTGTTCCTGTAAACACTTCCGAATCATATTGATCTACTAATCCAAATCCGCGAAAAGCTCTTTCTTCTCCGTCATAATAGCCGCCAACCACTCAGCAAGCTTTGGAGCAAAACGCATCAAAACCGTTTCCCACTCCATACCACCCGCACCACCACGCGGTACTCGCTGTCAAACTCTTCAAACGAGAAGATCGGGCTCTGGTAATCGGGGTTGTCGCTACCAACTCAGATGCGATCGCCCGCTGCCCTCCATGTGTTTTTACCAACTCAGCAATATCTGCAATCTTAGCTGCAACTAAGATTGTATTACAATCATATTTCAAACCTGCCTAAACCTCAACCGATCAGGAGCAACCACCGTGTAGTCACGGGCGAAATCCGTGATCGGCAAGCGTATATCAATATATGCAGGGTTGGTAGAGAGGATAGCTGTTTCCACGTTTAGTGTGCTGGCCTCACATGCCGAGTGGTATGGGAGGAGAGTCAAACACTTCTCCCTATCCCGATTAGACACTTATACCACCACCGCTTCGATAGGACGTCGCAATGATCTTGGCATTTCCGGCCCGCGACCAAATCGAACAACAAGATCAGGCCTTCCACTTGTCATACCAAGAAATTTGGCAAATTGTGGCCGAAGAGATGAGACCTCAATTGGTTGATTCAGATGTGCATTTCTCACACCCAGCACCGCTGCCTGCAACGCAAAGCGCTCGAAAGCCCTCCCAACTTCAATCCAGTGATTCTTATCATCCATTTCTGAAACAAACACGGCAATCCCGGCAGAACTTCTTACATGTCTCGCATACTTGTCGTTTTCAGCCTTTTCGGTGAAGAGAAGGTCAAACATCGAGCTACCAAGCCAGGCTGGAAAAGATGGGTTTCCGGAGGAACCCGAGAACAAACCATCTCCAGTTCTTGCCGCTTGCGCTCCGTTGAAGCGCAGCCAATCCTTGAGTTCTCTGACGAAAGCCGGATCCCGCATCTGGGAGGTGTTTCCCTGGATCACGAAGTCAAGAACATTCTCCATGGCTTGCCGGTCCGTGAGAAGATGAGCTCTAACGCCGTTGCCTGTGCCTGCGGCCTCGAGAAGTTTCAACTCTTGGGATGAAAGTGCCTTGGCATCAAATTCTCCCCGAGTCGATTGTCGGACAGGGATGGCTTCGAATAGTGGTGACGTCAACGGTTTTGCTGTTTGCAGGATGATGTCCAATGATTCACTCGATCCCGCGCTGAAAGTCGTCTCTCCATGAAAGCCTAGTGCCGCCGCTGCATGGATGAGATTTTCAGCAGCGCACCCAAGGCTGATAAAAAGATGGTGATCGTCAGGATCGACGACTGGGCATCGGCGCTGAAAATCAGGAAGGATCGAGACCCCCTCTTTCCCAATCCAGTACTTCCAGCACTGCGTGTTGTGGCTAGATGGCGCAAGCGTCGCATAGCGGACAAGCTCAAGCATTAGAGCGGGGGCGCTGCCTAAATTGTCTTGGGTGTGTCGCCAAGTTTGCTTTACAGAAGCCTCGTATTCCGCTCGTGATTTATGAGAGTGTAGTGCGTAGCCCCCAACAGCAACACTCGTACCCGCAACAGCTGCAGTGGCGATAAATTTTCTTCTCGATATCATGACCTTAGTCTCTTGATGGTACCTAACTTAAATTGTACCGCAGTTGTGATATAATATGATTCATGATTACAAATTACCGCATTTGCAGTAATAATATCAAGCCCTTCTTATTCCATTTCTGACTCTCCTTTTCTTAACCAAGTTTGACAAAGTATTCGACTTAAGCATATGAGTCGTCGTATTGAAACAAGCTATCTTCACTATATTGTCAATTATATCTGTTTTCACAATAAGCAACATCCTCAAGATCTCAGATTAGAAGAAATTAGGGCATATCTTTCCCATCTTGCCATCAATAGACATCTCCAAAAATTTGTAATTGATTTACAATAAGCATTGTAACCATATA
>JAALKG010000010.1 GCA_011088145.1 Cyanobacteria bacterium MH1_Bin12
GATTAGGACATTGATGATTTCTAAAAGTATTGCTATGTCAAGATTTTAACCTTTGTCCTTTGCTATACATAAAATTCAGGTAGTAAATTTCAATTATTCATTATCATCTAGTCCTGGACGTTGCATACCCTTAAATTGGTCAACATGCCAAAGAGTTAGTCCCTCCACAGAACGTTGTTTTGGTTTATTACCCAGAAGAGAAATACCCAAACCTAATAGGACGGCAATGGGAGCTGTTATTGCTGAACGCCAAATACCAGGAAAAGTTAGCAAACCGTTGTTTGTGGCAATTATAATCAAAATAACTGCCGAAACAGTACCGTAAAATGCTCCAGTGGCATTAATTCGAGGGAAAATAATACCCATGAGAAAAATACCTAACAATGGGCCTAAAAACATGGTGGTATATGTAACTAAAAACGGAAGTAAGGATTCTCCTGTGGTAGCAACGTAAAATGCTGAGAGAATACCTAAAATTCCCCAAAGGACAATTAAACCTTGGGCAACTTTCAAAGATTGAGAATCTCCATTTTTAGGTTTAAAATAGCGATCGTAAAAATCTACTGTCATACAGGTTGCTAGAGAATGAAGAGCAGAATCAATGGATGACATTGCAGCGGCAAAAATAGCCGCGACTAACAATCCAGATGCTCCCGAAGGTACTTGATTGATAATAAAATAAGACAAAATCTCATCTGGTTTGATATTGTCAGGAATACCAGAGTTTAAAGAATAGAAACCAAATAAAAGAACACCTAACAGAAGCGTTGCTGCTACTCCGATAAAGCCAGAAAACCAGCCTAAGAATATAGCTTTACGTGCAGAAGGTACATCAGCACAGGAGACATAACGTTGAACTGATTGTTGGTTTGTTCCTGCTACAGCAAAAGATAATATTCCGTAAGCGATTAATGCTGTAGGTAATGAACGGATAGATTCTGGTTCCCAAGATAAATTAACGACGGCTAGTTTTCCTCCTTGAGATGCGGCATTCCAAAGTTCTCCAAATCCTCCTGGTACTGCTGACACAGCTGCCCAAATACCTGCACCTAAACCGACAAAAATCATGGCAAATTGAAGTACATCTGTCCAAACCACTGCGGTGATACCACCTGTTACGGTATAAACAATCGAGATAATACCAACGATTAAAATAGCCATAGAAAGATTTAAACCCGTTACTTTTGATACGACTAGAGATGCTGCGTATAAAAGTCCTCCTAATCTAGCAATGACAAACAGTAAAAAACACAGTGAACCTAGAGAACGGGTTTTGGCATCGAAACGTTTTTCTAAGTATTCATAAGCAGTAGTTAAATTCAGTCGCACAAAAAATGGGACAAAAAATAGAATAACTAATCCATAACCAATTAAATCACCTAATTGAAGTTGTAAGTAAAGAAAACCATGATTGTATCCTTCTCCAGGCCCTCCTAAAAGCGAGGCGGCAGAAAAAGAGGTGGCAATAATTGAAAAGCCAATTGCCCACCAAGGTAGCTGTCGTGAACCTCGAAAATATTCATCAGTATTATTTTGTTTACGACTGGCGAAAACTCCAATTGCGATGACAATCATTGCATAAACGAAAACAATGATCCAATCAACTATATTCATAGATATTCTATACTTTTAATTCAATGATGATGTTGCTTGATGAGGATATGAAAATAAATGTAGATAATTATGATAATATTTTCAATTTATTTAATTGATCGCATTATAATTATTTTTACAGTACGAAACTAAACAAAAATCATAGCTCAATTAAGTAACGCCTAAATTATAATCTTAAAAGCTACATTACGCAGTTTCAAAAAGTGGCATTAGTTATTTTGGCTATGATTTTTAACTTAGGTAAGCTGCCATGCAGTAAATATTTTCACGCAATTACCTATCAATTCGCTGAAGAGAAATTTAATTTGGATGATACTTTTCTTTTTCAGTGGTATCACAATAATTAATAAATTTAGCTAATTTTTCCGCAGAATCAACATGAATAATTTTCCCACCAATTTGATCAAATTCTTCATTACTAGCAAAACGCCAAGCTTGACCAACCTTAATAATAATATCTGGATTGAGATCTTGATATTCTCTTCCTTGACTTAAAATAATTTCAAATTCTGACTGTTGAGGAAATTCTTTATCAACGATAATTTTAATTCCTGCCTGATTCAAATCGAGAGTAAACCCTAAAAATTTTCTGTGTAAGTCTAATACTCGACACACAGCCAATATACGACGCGAATTTCTTTGCTCATCGATTGAATTTATCCTTTTATTTAACTCTAAACATAATAGTATTATAACAATCATATTTAATCTAAATT
This sequence comes from Cyanobacteria bacterium MH1_Bin12, assembly GCA_011088145.1. GTDB lineage: Bacteria > Cyanobacteriota > Cyanobacteriia > Cyanobacteriales > Cyanobacteriaceae > JAALKG01. The sequence goes on from JAALKG010000010.1 coordinate 2,331, forward strand.
TTGCGATCGCATTTTCGAGCAGGAAAATTTATATATAGCAGAGAACGGCTTGATTAGGACATTGATAATTTCTCAAAGTATTACTATATCGAGATTTTAACCTTTATCCTTTGCCCCTTGTACTTTGCTATATATACATCACATCGACTATTTAATTAACTTGATTTCTTCAGAATTTTTGGTAGTTGGTGTATCATTGGATGATTCTATAACGGCTGGTTTTGGATTGGAGGGTTTTGTCTCTATTTTTTTGGGAATGACTTGTTTGGGTTGATTGGAATTAGATGGGGCAGGAATTACTAACAAATTAGCTTTATTATCTGAAGAATTCGGCAGTTTTATAGTTGATTTATCAGTTGTAGAAGTTTGACTATTAGTTTTAGGTTTATTAACTGACTCAGGAGAAGGTTTTATTGGTTCTACTTTTTGGGTTTGAGGTTTAGTGTTAGTAGGTTGGGTGTTAATAGGTTTTGGAGTGGATTGTACAGGTAATACTGTCTCTATTTGAGGTTGAGTCGCAGGTTTGATATTGGGATTATTTTTGTTTACTGGTTTGGGAGTCGGAGTTACTGGTTGATTTGGGGTGTTATTACGCAAATTATTAACAGAAGCGGAAGGGCATATTTTATTGTTGTATTTGAAGTTCACATAGACATGATAAGGCTGATTTGCACCAGTATTATTGGCAAATGTACGACTTTTGATTTGACTTAATGCTTGATTATTAAATAATGAATAACCTGAACTTTTAATTAGTTTGGTGTTGATGACACTACCACTTTTATTAACGGTAACTCCATAGGTTGTTGTACCTCCTAATTTTCTGACACAAGCGTCTTTGGGATATATACCTTGTAATGTGATTTGTTTTGATTTAACTGTTTTAACTTGGTTTGCCCATGCAACATAATTTTTTCTGGCTTCTTCGTCGCTAGTATTCTTGGGGTTTTTGGCAATTTTACTTGCTAGTGATTGATAATTTTTTGGTAAAGGTGTGACGATCACTTGTTGATTTATTGTATTATTTTGATTATTATTTTCCTCAATTTTTCGACCATTAATCACATCTCTAGGATTTGCCACTAGTTTTATGGGAGTATTCGCAAAGATTTGTTGTCTGATTTTAGCTTCTTCAAGGGGATCTATATGTATTCTAGTTGTAACTTGTTGATTATTCGTTGGCAAATCTAAATCATTCATTGTCGGCAAACTAGTTAAAATTTCTCTGTTCGCTTCTCCGTCAATGATTGGTGGTGGTGGTAGTTGCGACCGGTTATATGGGTTGACTTTATAGTTGGGCAAAGGTATTTGGGATGGATTATATGAATTCACTTTATAGTTAGGTAAAGGAATTTGTGAAGGATTTCTACCATAAAAAGAAGTGGGTGGAGGCATTGGTGGTAATGAAGATATATTGACGTTTCCTCCATTATTTATTCTAGGAAGTGATAATGGATTTTGTTGTGGTAATGGTAAAGGTATATTAGGGATATTTAAGGATGAAGTTTGGTTGTTAGGTAAACTATTGACCAGATTCCAGTTGAAATTATGAACAGGAGTTTTAGTTGGTATTCTAGTTTGTTCTAATTGATTTAATTCGACCAGAGGTGTATTTTGAAGTTTACCTATCTTATTGTTCAAATGACCCTCTGCATTCCATTCAGGGAGAATTGTCGCAAAGAAAACACCGTGAATACCAATAGAAACTAACAGAGGCAAATTTATTTGTTTAAGAATTTGATTTGGGGATATTGATAATGCCATGTTATACCTTCATCTATTAAAGTGATTTTATTTATCTTTGTATTTTATCAATTTTGTTTTGATTCGGTAGACGATCGATTATTTTTATGGTGAAATTATTATTATCACTGATAATTATCCTCATTCACTTCAGAAAAGTAGGAGATTTAACTATTCACTGATGTTGATTCATTTTTGTTGCCAATGATCAAAAATATCATAAACAAGTATTTCTTTAATCAAAATTTGACAAATAATCGTTAATGGTAAAGCTAACAATAATCCTAATAATCCTAAAAAATTAGCAAAAATAACTTCTCCAATAATGATATTTACTGGGATTAGTTTAATTCTATTTTTTCTGATTTTAGAAAGGATAATTCTGTCAATTATTTGATGAATTATGATATAACTGATTAAGATTAACCATGGTTTCAACGGTGAATTAATAAATGCGATCGCCATAGGAGAAATAACACTTATTACCAGCCCTATATAAGGTATAAAAGTTAAAAATCCTGCCAATAAAGCCTGTATCAAAACTAGAGGAACAGTAAATATAGATAAACAGAAATAAGTTAAAATAGTAACCGTAATCATTTTAATAAAAGTATCTGTTAATCCTTCCTCTAATTCAATATGAATTCTTTGTAAAATGCGAGTAATTCTGGGACGATAAAACAGAGGAAAAAAACGAATAAATCCTTTTTGATAAGATAAAGGCTCTCCTAAGAACATTAAAGTTAAAGCCAGTAGTAACAAGCTACCCAATAAAGCTCCCAAAAAACCAGAAATAAAATCTAAACCTCTTGTTAATAAATCCTCAAACAAAGGTTGGATTTGTGGCAGTATATCTTCCAAATTAGGAAGAAAATTATTGATTTGAGGAGAAATATTATCTTGTAACTTATCCAATTCAACAATTAATTTATCAATACCTTGAGGAACGAGATTAAATAATTCTTGAAACTGAAAAAATAACGGTGGTAGAGCGAGGAGTAAACAGGATAATAAGAATAGGATTAAACCAATTGTAGATAGTAAAACACCATGACTTCTTTTCATCCCTAAAGCTTCTAATTTTTCCACTAAAATATTAACTGTTAAGGCTAAAATAATAGCAGTTAAAATTAACAAAACTAGCTTTTTTATCTGCCAAAGAATATCAATTAAAATAATAACAATACTAAAGCTAATCCATTTAGCAAAATCCATTTCCAGCTTAATTCTCAGTTAATAATAATTGTTTTGCTTTACTTGATAAATAAAAAAATTATTTCCTATTTCAATGAAACTGTTTTTGCCTTATTAATAAAATAAAGAATAAGCCTAAGACAGGAGATAAAATAATTGTTAATGCAAGATATATTTGATGATCAACTATTAACCAATTATCTAAACCATTTTTAATGAAAAAAGATAAGATCATTGATACAAGAATTATTTTACAGATAAATAATGATTGACTTTTAATAAACATGAAAAGATCTACAGTTTTTCTACTTTAATAATATTTGAAAAGTGAAAGTTTAAGTATTATAGTGATTTTTTGAGAATTTTAAGGTTCTCATTTAGGTAAAAAATCAGATGAACAATTAATTTTGAGTTGTTACTTATAAGCAAAAATTAAATGATTACGAATAAATATTTCCATAAAAAAATTGATATAAGAAGTTAGGTACAAAGGATGTAATTGCTCCCTACCTAATTCTTTGTAATCAGCATTGAAAGGAGTTTATTTTAATTTCTTTTTGATAAAACCAACAACTTGAGCAAGTTGTTTTTTCAGTTGTTTAACATCGGATTCTAACTTAGCAACTTTTGCCTGTAGTTGTTCTACTTCAGCATTATCGATAGTACTAATACTAGCGGCCACTTTTTGAACAGGTGTAGAGGTTGATTCTAGTTCGGCTAATTGTTTAGATTTCTCCATTGAATCACGAATACCTTGTATCAATTGTTTTTGATCAAAAGGTTTTTCTAAAAAGGAGAAAAATTCAAAAGGTTCAGGTATTTTGTCCGTTACTTCATCTTTCCTTCCAGACATTAATAATAAAGGAATTGCTTTGAGAGCGGGATCTTTTTGGATGGTTTGATATACCTCATAACCACTTTTTTTGGGTAAGAAAAAGTCAAGCATGATTAAATTTGGGTGACAACTTCTCACAAGTTCTAATGCTTGTAATCCATCTTTGGCTTCGACTACTTCAAATTTTCCGTCAGGTAACATATCTTTTACGGTTCTTCTAATGACCATACTGTCATCAATAACTAAAATTCTATGAGTAGACACAACTAAACTCCTTCCTAAATGATTATAAATACTCTAATAATTACTTAAGTCAAGTATATTAAACTATGATGTAAAGTGATTATTTTCTCTGATTTTTTCTTCTCATGGTTAATAATGTTAGTGCAGATCAGGTCTCTAAATCTAGTTTTATTAATTTACCACCTTGGTTGCGATCGTCAATTGGTAAAGCATCAGAAATTTCCCAAGTACAAAAAATTATTAAACAACGGGGCATCCATACTATTTGTGAAGAAGGGCGTTGTCCAAATCGAGGGGAATGTTATAGTCAAGGCACGGCTACTTTCTTGTTGATGGGCCCAGTTTGTACTCGTAATTGCGGTTTTTGTCAGGTGGATAAGGGAATTCCTCCTGTGGAATTAGATCAAGATGAACCTTACAAAGTTGCGGAATCAGTAAGTTTATTAAAATTAAAATACGTGGTGTTAACTTCTGTTGCTAGGGATGATTTAACTGATGGGGGTGCTAGTTGGTTTGTTAAAACAATGGAAGCGATTCGTCAGATAAACCCTGATACCCTCATCGAAGTTTTAACTCCTGATTTTGGTACTGGAAAGGATGCCCATAGACAGCAAAAACAGAGTATTAAAACCATTGTTGATGCTAATCCTGCTTGTTATAACCATAACCTAGAAACCGTTGCTAGACTACAAAATTCTGTGCGTAGAGGGGGAAAATACGATCGCTCTTTGCGAGTATTAGCAACAGTTAAGGAGTTAAATTCTTTGATACCGACAAAGTCAGGTTTAATGTTGGGTTTAGGAGAGACAAAAGGAGAAATTATTGAAACTTTAAAAGATTTACGACAAGTGGGATGCGATCGTCTAACATTAGGTCAGTATATGCGTCCATCTCTTGCTCATTTAAATGTGGAAAAATATTGGACACCAACGGAATTTGACGAATTAAAAGATATTGCTGATAGTTTGGGCTTTAGTCATGTTCGTAGTGGCCCTTTGGTGAGAAGTTCTTATCATGCAGGGAGTTGATTTTAGTTGATTTTAACAAAGGGCAAAATTCAATAGTCAACGTGCAAAGATCTTTTCTTGAGTAATTGCTCAACGCCCATAATATTATTATTGTTAGGGATGAGGACAAAATAATTTACAAAAGTCTTTTTTTTAATCAGTCTATTTTTCATATCTTGCAAAATCAACTTTGGTATTTAATTAAAAATGCTCATTCCTAACTATATTTTACGTCTAATGTGTATTGATTCTTAAAAACCTTGTAATTTGGTTGATTATTCGCAATTAACAATTTTCGACATTCAGGCTTTGCCGCCACTGCGTGATCGTTGAAATCCTTATAGTCATTTTATTGGGGAGGACCTTGTAAGCCGAAGTTTGACGTATCTTCAAACCCAACTCCTTGAGCATCTAGGGCATCTTTATATTTTTGGACATATTCTCCATTAAGAAGCTTATACTGATCTAAATTAGCTTGTGTATGACACTCAGAAGGAGCTTTTGGCTGAGTAAGTATTCCAGTTGAACTATAATAATACAATTTAGCCAACATTAATTCTCCATTAAATCCATTTGTTTCACTTATCACATATCCTTGATTCTTTTTGGTTTCGTCAATTACGGGAAAAAATTCTTCCAAAATTTTTTCCCGTAGTAACATTCTTTCTTCTTCTTCACTACCAGGGGCTGGTTGCAAGCCCTTCAGATCAAAGCCAAGAGTTGTGCTCTCTAGTAAACATTCAGGGGATGAAGTTTGAGAAAAAGTGGGACTACTTAATCCAATTACTTGTAAACCTGCTATCAAGAATGTACTCGTCAATTTGAGACTTATATTTCTTTTTATCATTTTATTAAACTATATATATGTATACAAATTCAATTATATAAAACCTTTGTTTTTAGCAACTTAAAGATTTATTAATTCGCATCTCAATGCTTTTGATGTCATCGTAGTTTATCGGCGAAAATTTCAACTTTTTTGGTGCAAAAATGTAGTCTTTATCTCAATAAAAATATCTATTTAACTAGAGTCTGCTGAATAAAAATGAAACCCTTACGAATAATGCTTGACCGCTAAAATTCACTTCAAAAAATACCAAAAATCACCCCAAATTCCCATTCTCAATTATCCGCAATTTTTGACTTTTTAGCCCAAGCCCTAACTAGATTCAAATAGACAGATATACCAAGGAAAGGAAAGTAACTTTAACTGTTGCCATTGTTCTTAATAAACTTCTACTTTTACATGGTAATTTTGTAACTTATTAGCAGGACAATTAATATTTAAAAATAAGGAAACTCGATGTTGATTTTGACGAATCAATAGAGGAAAATATTTTCCTACCCATTAAATATAAATTTCCTTTGATTTATGGGTTTTAAAAATCTTCATATCATCAATGTTCTCTTAAGATTTTGCTAACCAACTGCTCAATATGCGATCGTAATATAGAATAAAGTCTTGATTAAAAATAAATTATAGGACACGAAATGGAAATTATTACTGGTTTATTAACGATTCTAATATCAGTATTATCTGTTGGTGGAATAGTTATTGATAAAGTGATAACGAAGGTAATAGAAAAAGAATCGGAAAATATAGAGCAAGTAGATGTAAGAGTAAATGCCGTACCTACTCATAAACTATTGAAAGGAAAAAGTGATGGAATTAAACTTAATTTACAAGGATGGGAAATTAGAGAAAATATTCGTCTTGAATTATTACAGTTAGAAACGGATAAATTCCAATTAAATTTACCTAAACTGCGAAATTTATCCAAGACAAAAGGAAAAAATTGGCAAGAAGTATTCGATACACCTTTTAATATGGGATGGCGTGTCATTCTGACAGAAGAAGACTTAAATAATATATTTCTTTCTCAACAAGTTCAATCTACTATTCAAAAAATCTCAGAAGATAATTCTAGAATTGAAATAATTAATCTAAATTTTGATTTTCAGTCCCAAAATAGACTGGTTTTAGAAGGTAAACTCAAATTAGCATTTCGTGGAGAAGAGGAATTAGACGTTCGTTTACAATTTGATTTAGACTTGACCAAAGGTCATAAATTTAAAATTAAAGAAATTCAAGGAACATTAAATAATCGAAAACTATCATCTAAACTATTACAGGGCTTTGCTAATAATATAAATGATAATTTAGATTTACAATTATTAGAAAAATCAGGTGTTACCCTAAGACTATTACAATTTGATATAAATGAAGATGATATAACGGTAGCTGGATTTATCCATGTCAAACCAAAATCTCCATAAATATTAACCAACATAAATTATATTGTGAGTAACCGATAAAATTATGGTAGAAGATAAAAAACCAAACTCTTTAGTTTCAAGTAAAATAATCGCTTCTATTGCCGCTGCTGTCTTGGCAGGTGGTGGTTTTGCCGCATGGTACACTTATAATGGTTTTCAGAAACAAAATCAGACTAACAATCCTGACAAACATGGATTAATTAACAATCATGGTCAGAAGCAACAAGAAGTTTCAATTTATTTACTGAATGATAATTTGGAGATTGTTCCCCATAAAATTGCAGTAAAATTAGAACAAACACAAGAAGAGATTTTAAATAGTACTTTTAATCATTTATTGACAGAGAATAAAGATGATACGGCAATTCCGATGGAAACTAAGCTAATTTCTTTGAATATTAAACAAGATGGTATTCATATTGATTTATCCTCTGAGTTCACTGAAGGTGGTGGTTCTAGTTCTATGATTGGACGTTTAGGTCAAATTGTTTATACGGCTAGTTCTTTAGATGAAAATGCTCCTATTTGGATTAGTGTTGATGGGCAATCTTTGGAAGTTTTAGGTGGTGAAGGTGTTATGGTTGAACAACCAATGACGAGGAAATTATTTGCCGAATCTTTTTGATTGTGACTTTCGTTAATTAATAAATGTATTCTAATTTTTTATGGTCATGTCAAACAATTGACAATGAGCCGTTACCTCTACCTGAAGATAGAGGCTTATGTCCCAATTTTCTTTGGTAATTTAAGATAATCTAATCAAATTTTGAATCCTGAAATAATTTTTTGTTATAACTAATGATATTAAGTAAATCGGTTCGTTTTTTAGTGGGATTTATTTTCTTTTTGGTATTTATATTAATCACTACTGATTCTAATGTATTGGCGGCACAAGAGAGGCTATTTTTAGATTTAAATTTAGAATTTTTAGGAGAATATGAACTAACTAATAATGACTATCAAAATACTAAAATTGGAGGATTTTCTGGGATTACTTACGATCGCAAAAAAAATCAATATTATGTAATTTCTGACGATCGCTCTTCTTTTTCTCCTGCTCGTTTTTATACCTTAAAAATCGATATTAAAAACAATAAAATTAGTAATATTAATATTAAAAATGTTACTTTTTTAAAAAATCAAAAAGGTGATAATTATCCGATAAATACCATCGACACAGAAGGTATTGCTTTAAGCCCAAAAAATACATTATTTATTAGTAGTGAAGGAGTAGCAAATAAAGAAATATCACCTTTTATTAAAGAATTTGACTTAGAAGGTAACTTTTTAAAAACAGTCAGAATACCCAATAGATATATTCCCAAAATAGCAGAGAAAAAAGGCATCGAAAATAATTTAGGTTTTGAATCTTTGACCATTAAAGCTAATGGATTTATGCCACAAGATCCTTTTCGTTTATTTACAGTAACGGAATCGGCTCTTGTTCAAGATATTGATATAGAAAATCCTGACACGTTTAACCGTAGTCGTTTGATGCATTATGTCATTAATCCTTTTGGTGAACCAACACTAGTCGCAGAACATTTATATAAGATTGATAATCCATCTTTTGGTACTTTATATCATGGTATTCCTGATTTATTTGCCCTACCTCAAGAAGGATATTTGTTAAGTATAGAACGCTCTTTTGGCATGAAAGGATATGGAGTGAAAATTTTTCAAATAGTAATGGCAAATGCTAGCGATATTTCTTCTCAAAAAAGTTTAGCTGGTAATATTGAAAATATTTCTCCTATCAAAAAACAATTACTATTAGATTTAGGGAAATTAGACATTGAATTAGATAATTTAGAAGGAATTAGTTTTGGTCCTCGTTTACCTGATGGTAGTCAAAGTTTAATCCTAATTAGTGATAATAATTTTGCGGAAAAAGGAGAACAAAAAAATCAATTTTTATTATTTAAATTAACAGGTTTATAAAGTCATAAATAATTAACTATCAACTATCATCATGAGTGCCGAAATTATTTGCATTGGAACAGAATTATTGTTAGGGGATATATTAAATGGAAATGCCCGATATTTAGCTCAAGAATTAGCTAGTTTAGGTATTCCTCATTATTATCAAAACGTTGTTGGTGATAACTTAAACCGAATTCATGGGGTGATTGAAATAGCTTACAAACGATCGCAAATTCTTATTTTTACAGGTGGTTTAGGCCCTACTCCTGATGATTTAACCACAGAAGCGATCGCCTCTTTTTTTGATGGTACATTAGAAAGTCAACCTGAATTAATAGCAGACATCAAAGAAAAATTTGCATCCAGAGCTAGAGAAATGAGTGAAAATAACCTCAAACAAGCTTTGATTCCTCAAGGTGCAGATGTTTTACCAAATATAACAGGTACTGCCCCTGGGATTATCTGGCAACCTTTCAAAGGAGAAAAAGATCATCCTCAACAACAGTTAACGATTTTGACTTTCCCCGGTGTACCATCGGAGATGAAACAAATGTGGCAAGATACGGCGGTACCTTTTCTGAAAACTCAAGGATGGGGAGAGGAGATTATTTATAGTCGCATGATGCGTTTTCGAGGTATTGGAGAATCTAATTTAGCTCAAAAAGTTAATCATTTTTTTGATTTAACTAGTCCCACCGTTGCCCCTTATGCTTCTATGGGTGAAGTTCGATTAAGAGTTGCCGCTAAAGCCAAAACACTTGAATTAGCCGAAAAATTAATTAATCCTGTGGCTGAACAAATAAAAGCGATCGCAGGAGATGACTATTTTGGAGATAATGAAGATACGATAGCTTCTGTTGTTGGTAAATTGTTAACCCAGAAAAGACAAACTATTAGTGTCGCTGAATCTTGTACAGGAGGAGGCTTAGGTGCAATGTTAACCGAAGTTGCTGGTAGTTCAACTTATTTTGATGGTGGTGTGATTGCTTACAGTAATCAAGTTAAAATTGCTCAATTGGGTGTTTGCTCTCAAACTTTAGATCAATATGGTGCTGTCTCTCCTCAAGTAGCAGAAGAAATGGCAAAAGGAATTCAACAAAAAATGAATACCGATTGGAGTATCAGTGTCACAGGTATTGCTGGCCCTGATGGAGGTACTGAAGAAAAACCCGTGGGTTTAGTATATGCTGCCATAGCAAGTCCTGATGGACAGGTAAAAAGTTACGAATTCAAATTAGGTCAAAAAAGAGGTCGTGCAGGAATTCGTTATTTAACAGCTTGTTATGCTTTGGATAAGTTGCGAAGACAAATAATGCTGATGAATTAATCATTTCCATAAGGTGGAATATCAGAAAATACTAATTGCATTATTACCACGTCTTGCCATTTACCTTGACTAAAACCAACTTCTTTTTGAGTACCAACTATCTCAAAACCAAATTTTTGATGGAATTGAATACTTTTTTGATTGCAACCTAATATTTTGGCAACTACATGATGATAGCCAAACTGTTTGACCTTTTCTAGTAAGTGGTGTTGCAGTAATTTACCGTAACCGTTACCAATGTGAGCAAAATCAAAATAAACGGAAGTTTCACAACAAACTATATAGCCTAATCGATCGCTATAACGTTTTATACTACCCCAACCAATGACGTTATTTTCTTTTTCGGCGACTAAATAAGTTTCACGCTCATTAAATTTACTAACAATGGCTTTCATCTCTTTGATAGAATAAGGATGACCATCAAAAGTACTGCCACCATGGGCTATATGTTGATTATAAATTGAAGCGATCGTCATAAGATCATCTTCAACAAAAGTTCTAATTTTAATTGGGAGAGAATCAGGGGATTGTAACAAGGAACGAAGGTAGATAATTTAGTTATGGTTAGTTTAGATAAAATTATAAATTACAACGACAATTTCACGACCCTCAAATTATTGTCATCGGAAAATTTAATACCAAATCCTATTGTGAAAATATTTCGATAAAAATCGATCAAACTTTGTAGAGACAAGGCATGCCTTGTCTCCACATTAATACCCCATATAGGGCTTGGGCGAAAAAGTCAAAAATTGCGGATAATTGAAAATTGCGGTCAGAACCCGCGGAATTTTTAATCTGCAAGGGAAGGCTGACCAAGAGGAGAATTGAGAATGGGAATTTGGGGTTATTTTTGGTATTTTTTAGCTGTTAAGCATTATTCGTAAAGGTTTCATATTTATTCATCAACATAAAAACGGTAGAACAAATATTTATCCATAAAGGGGTGCTCATCTGTGACGTGGTGAATGATTTTTTTCTCAATTAAAATTTGTCCTAATTCAGTGGCTTCCTCTCTCTCATAATCATAATTTTTAATGAACCAATCTACTAATTCTTGACCAATAAAACAGCTTTCATAGACATTTAAACGATAACGACGATCGAGTATTTTGATCCCATTTTCGCCACGAATTTTAATAATTAAATTTTCAATCCCTTCATCAGTTAATTTATCCTCCAAATCAGTTAAGAAAATATTTGTATCTTCTTCTATCACTTCCATATCTTCTAAGTCATATTTTGTCTGCATATCGGGTGAAATTCCTTGTTTTTCAAGCCAAATTTCGATCGCTTTATCTAATTTAGGCGATCGTAAATTAAGATCTCTTTGAGGGAAAGGAATCTCAATTTCATGGCGATATAAACTCGCAGCAATACGATAATTAAGTTCACTTATTAACTGTAATTGCTTGGATGGTTCATCAATCCAAACACAAACTTGAAAATTCAAGGAACTGTCTGCAAACTCTTTAAACCAAATTTGAGGACGAGGGGTTAATAACACATCAGGATGACTTTTGACGGCCTCTAATAAAGCCCGTCTTACTTTTTTCATATTCGAGCCATAAGCAACACCAATGGGAATTCTTAAGCGAGAAACAGAATCTCCATAATTCCAATTTATAACATCATTTTCCACAAAACGAGAATTAGGAATAATAATCGATACTTTATCCATTGTCTTAATGACAGTACTACGAGAACCAATTTTTTGAACTTTTCCTTGCCAATCCCCCACCTTAATAAAATCCCCTATTTGTATGGGACGTTCTATAACAATAATTAAACCACTAATAAAATTATTGGCAATATTTTGTAAACCAAAACCAATTCCAACCCCTAAAACACTAACTAAAATAGCTAAAGAACTAACATCAAATCCCCAAATTTGCCAGAGAATAATTATTGCTAAAAAACTGAGAATATATTGAAGAATAATAGTTATAACATCTTGTAAAGCTCTATTTGCTCCTGTTTTACTTAAAATAGTTTGTTTTAATAAAACCGTAAAAATGCGAATTATAAACCATAAAGCAATGGTAAAAATTAACAGTAATAATAAATCGATTGCAGAGTATTCACTTTCACCTAAACTCAAAATATTACTATCAAGAGTTTGGTAAATTTGATAACGGATAGTGCGAACTAAGGGAAAAACTTCACTGGTATAAAATAAAACCCAAATCCAAACTCCTACTTGTAGAGCAAAAAGTGTTAAATTCCAAACAATTTTAAAAGGGGTTTCTAAATTATAAACAGGAGAAGATGGATTTTTGAGTAACCATGCTAATTTAATAATGCAAAACTTACCGAAAAAATAGAGAAAAATATTAAAAATAACAGCAAAAATAACTGCTAAAAAAGTTTTTAATAAATGATTTAATATATAGTTATAAGAACGTTGCTTTCTACCTTGAATTACATTGTTTTGTAAAATATTTCGCCAAACTTGTGCTTGTTCTTCGATCGTCGTTCCTGAGATTACATCTGATTTAGTTACATTCAAAATATGCTTATTATCAGCAAGATTACGAATAACAGTTTGCTCATTTTCCACAAACACTTGTAAACTTAATTTTTGTGAACTATTTACTTGTTCGAGTAAGTTAGAATTAATTAGTTCTGCCCTTTCTTGAGCTGTAAAATTTTCAATACTACCTACTTTAAATAAATATTTTCCATCCAAAACAATTATAGCTTTTTGTTTGACTTGAATCGGAGTATCTTGAGCAAAACTATCACCATTAAGTGATAAAAAACAGATTAATAACACTGTTAACAAAAATTTTAAAGTTTGTTGGATTTTCATTTAATTTGGTCAACTTTTGTTAACGTAAATATTGGTGAATTTGGGTTACGAATTCTTTCTTTAAAAGACTTAAATAATATAATTTATATTTTTAATTAATAAAACTATTAACTTTGAAAATATATGAATTTTAAACTAATACTTTAATATTATAAAATTGTCAATTAATAATTATTAATTATCTCAATAGCTTTTGAGCGTAAGTTAAAATTATTATTGTTGTAAATGAGTATTTATAAATTATGTCAGATTATTTTGATTGTCCCATTTGTGGTGAAAAAGTATCCGTCAAAGCTAAATTTTGTCCTGAATGTGGTTCGGATGAACAAACAGGGTGGTCTGAAGCCGCTGACTATATTCATCTTTTACCAGATAAATATGATCGTGATGTCACGAAGGAATCTCCAACGTTACAATCTTGGTTTAAACAATGGGGAATATTAATAATTTTAGTGATGATTACGGGTTTCGTTACAGCTTCTATTGGCTCATTTTTTGCTATAGTTGCTTTGATAATCATTGGAATTCTGTATTTGGTTACAGAAATTTATCCTAAAACAGCGTATGCACAGGAAAAAATTCTTTATAGAAAACTGTTGCAAAAAACAAAAGGTAACTCACAATTAGCAAATCGATTAATTCAGCTAGAACGAGAACGCACAGGTGAGGCTAGTCAGTTAGAATTAATAAAAGATGCGATCGCTCGATGGGAAAAAGATAATAAATAGAGACTATATCACAATCAGCTATTATTCGTTCTGAATTTTAGGTCAATAGTCTACTTTAAACGAGTCGGCATCGCTTTTATGGTGATCATCTCGGGCATATCTTGATCGACCGTTGCGATCGACTTCGCATACCAATTAGCACAAGGAAATGCGGTGATACCATGGGCGAAGACACTACATAAAACCGTAATTACCATCGTTGTGAAAATAATTCCATTACCCACAACACTTTCTTGTTCTAAAACTAATAAACCATACAATACTGAGGCGATACCTCGAGGGCCAAACCAACCGAGGAATAAAATTGTGTCTTGACGAAGCTTCATCCCTTTACAGCTAATTGCCACCCCCAACATTCGCACTAAAGTTAAGCTAAGTATCCCATAAAGCCAGATATGCCAATTACCCAAACTCAAGGCAGGAAAAACCATGGTTGAACCATAAATCATAAAAATGAGTAACACCAACAGTTGTCCTTCCGCTTCTCCAAATTCATACAAGCATTCACAGATAGATTTGGCGGTATTACCTAAGGTTAAACCAGCACAAAAAGCCCCAATAAAACCATTTCCACCTACTAATTCCGCTAGAGAATAAGCGAGTAATGCCAGTCCTAAAACTGATAAATCTTCAAAACTATGATTCATCCATTTGCGATCGACACTTTTGGTAATTAACCAACCTCCAATATAACCTACTGCCACGCCGACGATCGGGCCTAAAATAATTTGTTTAGCACTAAAACGGGTGCGACCTGTTAGGGGTGCGACCTGATTTTGATGTTGGAAGAAAGGTCATAAAATTTTTGCTCTATAAGGTATTTATTAATCCATAAAATTAAGAAAATACTGTAGCTAATTATATGTTCTAAAATTTTCTAAAAACCTCTTTAATGGTGAATCACAGCCATAATGTATCAGAGGAGAGTCGCACCCTTTTAAACTGTTCTACCACAATGCTAATTTCTCCCCACACAGGCACAGTTACCCGATGAAATTTACCCAAAGCTAAAGGATCGAAATCTACTTGAATAATTGGTTTACCAGCATAAATGCCCGTATGATTAGAAAAAGAAGCACCAAAAACCAATAACACATCCGACTCATTCATAAACCAACTGGCAATAGGAGTGCCACTACGACCTAATACTCCACAACCTAAAGGATGACTATCTGAGATTAAACCCTTGCCTTTAAAAGTCGTTAAGACTGGTGCATTTAACATCTCAGCTAGTTGGGTAATAGCATCCATATTAAACCTCGAACCATGTCCCACGATAATTACAGGACGTTTAGCTGATTTTAATAACTCAACCGCTTGGTCTAAAGATTGAGGTGGTGGAGCGATTTGTAAGGGAGTAATCCGACCCTCTGGAGATGATGCCTTTGCACCTTCTTTCGCAGGTAAGGTTTGGATTTCATCGGGAAAAATGAGGTGGGAGACGTTGCGTTCTAACAAGGCGTGTTTAATCGCTAAAGTAATCAATTCAGTATGATCGCTATTTTGTAAAACCGTATGACTCCAAGAAGCAACTCCACTAAAAGCGGCAGAAAGATCACATTCTTGGAAATTGCCTCTACCTAAGACTTGGGTGCTAACTTGTCCTGTCAAAGCTAAAATGGGAGCACGATCGACTTTGGCATCCCACATCCCTGTTAATAAATTAGTCGCACCCGGCCCTGCGATCGTCAAACAAGCCGCAGGTTTTCCCGTTAATTTACCGTAAGCCGAAGCCGCAAATGCCCCCCTGCACCTTCGTGGCGAATTCCGATAAATTTGAGGTTACCTTGTTCTTCTTGACGACGTAAAGCATCGGCTAATCCTAAGTTAGAATGACCAACCATACCAAAGACATGAGTAACTCCCCAATTAACCATAGTTTCTGCCATGATATCAGTGACAGTTTTCACATGGGCTTGTTCTTCGGGTAAACCGACATAAATACCGTCTTCTCTAATTTCGGTGGGGAATGTTTCTAGGGAATCATCAACATCCAAACTACCAGGAGATTGACCTGTCAAAGGACAGTAATCCCAGCCATGCCAAGGACAACGCAAATAACCATTTTCGATCGAGCCTTCTCCTAGTGGGCCTCCTTGATGAGGACAACGATTATCTAATGCACCATATTTTCCTTCATAATGGGTTAAAGCAAGACTTTTATGTCCAGCGACGACGGTTTTAACTCGACCTTCTGGTAGTTCATCTAAATCGAGGACATGAAACCATTTTGTTGTTGTTTGAGACATAGTTTTTATTTTTATTAATTATATATAGCAATTCCCGTATAAATGAGATACAAATAGCTTAGATTAAAGCCCGTGATCCTCCTCTCATCTCCTTTTGCAAAGGGAGGCTAGAGGATGCTTCGCTATTTTTTTTCAGCAAACCCTAATTAAGATAATGAAAATCAAATGGTCTTCCCATTATTTGTTTTACATTGACAGTATTAGAGTCGCAAACAGAATAGTACCAAACATAAACGACCCAAAACAGGTTTCCTTTTCGTCAGGAAGCTCTCGCTTGAGAACATTGAGAATAATGCTACCAGCTAAAAATGACCAGACAATAGCGATCGCAGCTTCATTCAGATGAACTACCTGACCCACAATGGTACCAAACATAATAGCTCCGACGAGTAGCCAGCGTCCTTGCTCATCGTAGAGAGATTGGTGATGTTCCCGTAGGCTTTCGTCAATGATGAAAAAATGAAGAGCAATAGCGATAAAAAATAAGAGACAAGGGATAAAGTCATGATGGCTAATCTCTTGCAACAAATAGCCTAGAATGACATTGAACAGAGAAAAGGCACCGATGTGAATCCAAAAAATAGCCGAGCTATCACTTTCTATTTTAGTTGTTGATTGCTTAGATAACTTAGCTCTCAAAGCAAATAAATCTAATCCATAGAATACTAGCAACCCCATAAGTGCCAAAATGTAAACATGGTTTTCTAAATACTGCACCAAGAGAATTTCTGAGTGCTGAAGTTCTTCTTGGGTATGGCTTAGTTCAGGAAATATTTCCAGAAAAACATAACTGAGGGACACTCCACCAGCAAAAGATGTCCATCGAAATTGCGGAATAATGGAAAAAATGGGCAATCGTGTAGCAAAGCCATGAACTAAAGCTAAAGCGATCGCTAATATTACACCTGAACTTATCATCATACTTCTATCTAAAAATTTCAACTCAATAATTTAACGACCAGTAACTTCTAATTTTTATATAGCAAAGGACAAGGGGCAAAGGCAGCAATTCTCATAATGAGAATTTCACTTAATTATTTGCGATCGCAGATTAATAAAAATGCTGAAAAAGTTGATCCCTTCGTGAACATTTTGATAGCAAAAATAAATTATTAGTCAAAATGAGAATTGCTGGGGCAAAGGTTAAAATCTTGACATATCAATACTTGCAAAAATTATGAATGTCCTAATCAACATGTTCTCTGCTATATCTTGTGTTCTGGGCTGTTAAAATCACTTTTACAACCTGCATCCCAAACTTCAGGTTGATTTCCATGAGCGGGAATTCCGCCGTAATCAATTTTTCATCCTTTTCTGTAGCAAATTTTTCAATTTTTTTTCTCGCACCAGGACGTACGAAAAAAGGTATTTCTTTTAATTTTTCTTGAGCTTCTGTAGTCCATTCCATAGTTAAGCAAATATATACGATAAAAGATTGAACCCTAATAATAATATTCTGGTGAAGACATAGGCGATTCTGGAGCAAAAGCTAACCATAAGGGAAATTTTAACAATGATAAACTAACTCGATCGTCATCGAGATCCATAATTATTAATGGTAAATCTTTTTGCTGAGTAATTTGATCGCCTTTTTTGACTAAAGCACTAGCAGTTTCAAACAAAATTACACCACGGCTAGGGCCAAAATCACTACGAGAAATACCCAAACAATCTTGTAAACCTCTTCGCCATTCCCCTAATTTTTCTGGTGTATCCGCTAAAATTAAAACCCTACTGCGATCGCCATAAAGATGAGATAAAATAGAGATAATTGCCGAACCTATCAAAATATTCTGTAAACGAGAACCCATAGTTGGTAAAGCTCCTCTACCTCCTTGCTCAAAAAACCAATCTCCAACCTTTTGAGCATGTATAGGCTCAAAAGTACGACGTAATTGCCAAGGAGAACCATAATAATCGGGGCGAGTACGATATTGGTCTAATAAACGGCGGATTTCCTTTCTTTCTTGATTGAAACTTTGTTCAGCAAACTGAGGTGTAGAAGATTTATTTTCTGTGGGAATAGGAATTACAGGTGTTTCTTGTTCCCATTTATCACCCGAAGAAGATAATTCTAGTTGTTCTGCTGCTGCGGTCAAATCCTGCAAACTACCAACTAAATAATCTTTAAAACCCTGAACTCGAATGGCTAAATCTTGAGAAACCCCCGCAAAATTTTTCTTCATTTCCTGTTCAATTTTGTCTCGACGATGTTCCAATTTAGCAACTTGATTCTCTAAATTTTCTCTTTTTTCTTCTAGCTCTTTTAAACCATTTTTTATTAATAAATTAATATCAGTTTGAGCTTCATTTTCTTCTTGATTAGATTCTTCTTTTTGTACGATTACATTCTCAATATTTTGTGCCAATTTAACTGAATTAGATAATAATTTGATCGATTCTTCTTTCTGCTCTAAATTATCTAAACTAGATAGCATATCTTCTTCTCTATCTTCCATTTTCTCCTCTGTCTCTTCTATTTCTTCCTCTTGTTCATTAATATCTTCATTAATAGTTTCCAACTGTTCTTCTATGATTTTATTGGTAACATTTTCGACTATTTCTTGATTCTCTTCTAATGTAGTTTCTGTTACATTAATAGGCTCTTTTTCTTCATCAAAACCATCTATATCTACGGACATATCATTTTCTTGATCCGATTGTAATGACCATAAATCATCTTCATCATCAAAACTATCTAAATTTAAACTAGCATCTTGAATTTCTTTTTTGTTCTCTGACATAGTAATTATTAATAATATTTAATCTAGCGTTTTTGTAATTTATTAGTATAAGTAATTGGTCTCAAATATAAACTATGTAAATATTGTATTTTCTTACTTTATTTTAACTGAAATAAATTTATTCTGAACTTATTTATCCTAAAAGTAAAACCTTTTAATGCAATCAATTAGTTTTATTTTCTATACGAGGACAATATTTTTCTAAACAAGATTTTAATTGAACAGGGTTGAAAATAATAGGTAGAAAATGAATGCTTTTAACTTCTTTAAAGTATAACAAAACAGGTACAGACGCAGAAAATATCACCCAATTTTCCCAATCACTATAAGGAAAACTTCTAATTTTTGTTTGTTGGCGATAAAGTACTAAGGCCGTTTGCGTAAATGTTAATTTAATAATCGAAGCCTGAATTAACAAACATAAACCGATAACTGCAATAATTATACCCGCAGTCATTTGCCATATGGTTAAACTAATTCCCGTGAGAATGAGAATAATAGGTAAATTATAACTGGGTTTTAATTGGATTTCTTCTATGACAGCAGTCTCATTTTTCATTTCCATGATTGTTAAAATGATGATTAACTAATTATGATTTCGATCAATTATATTTTACCGAACCTATTGAAATTAAGTCATTTCTTAAAATCAAAATAATCAACATTGTTCAATTAGTCAACAATCAATATATTTAATGAGTATAGTTAATCAATTATCAATGCCCGTATGGCAACAAAGGCTATTATGGATAGTCAATCCAGTTGCTTATATGGAACAAGCAGTGAAAGAACATCCTGATTTATTTACGGCAACAGTATCAGGATTTAGTGATAGTCTCATCTTTGTTAATGATCCTCAAGGGATACAACAAATATTGACTAATGATAGACAAATCTTTTTTCCTGCTGGAGAGTTAAATAATATTCTGACTCCTATCGTTGGTTATTCTTCTTTATTATCGTTAGATGGTCAAAAACATAAACGTGAACGTAAATTGATGATGCCTTCTTTTCATGGTGAAAGAATGCACTATTATGGTAATTTAGTTCATGAAATTGTCGATCGCATTTTTAGTAAACAAAGAGTCAATTCTGTTTTTATTGCTCGTGAAATAACACAAGATATTTCTTTAACAGTAATTCTTGAAGTGGTTTTTGGATTAACCGAAGGAGAAAAATTTGATCGCATTGCCCAGTTAATTAAATCCATATTAAACCGTTTTAATCAACCCATAAATATTAGTTTTTTATTTTATGAATTCTTAAGAAAAGATTGGGGTAAATGGAGTCCTTGGGGAAATTTTATTCGTATTCAAAAAGAATTAGATGAGTTAATTTATCATGAAATAGAAACTAGAAGAACAGAAACAAATGATCAACAAATAGATATGTTATCCCTACTATTGTCTGCTCAAGATGAAAACGGACAAGGTATGACCAATCAAGAATTACGTGATGAATTAATGTTAATTTTATTTGCAGGTCATGAAACTACTGCGATCGCTATGGCATGGTCTTTATATTGGATTCATTATCATCCTGAGATTAAAGACAAACTATTAGGAGAATTAGACAACTTACCAGCAAATAGTGATGGGATGACAATTTATCAACAACCTTACCTAACTGCGGTTTGTAATGAAACATTACGAATATACCCCGTTGCCATGTTAACTTTTCCTCGTATCGTAACCGAACCCGTAGAATTATTAGGACATCAACTATCTAAAGGTACAGTCTTATTAGGATGTATCTATAACACTCATCAAAGACAAGACTTGTATCCTTCCCCTTACCAATTTAAACCAGAAAGATTTTTAGAGCGTCAATATTCACCCTATGAATTTTTACCCTTCGGTGGGGGTGTACGACGTTGTCTAGGAGAAGCTTTAGCCAGTTATGAAATGAAATGAGTTGTTGCCAAAATCTTAAAAGAATATCAACTAGAATTAGTAGAAAGAAAAACTATTAAGCCTCGTCGTCGTGGAGTCGTCTTAAGCCCAGAAGGAGGTATACCTATGATTTATCAAGGTAAAAGATCAAATAAATTTGATTTTTAGATTGCAGATAAGAAGGAATTCAGGAGTCAGGAGAATAATATTTTCACCTTTTTTTCCTATTAATAAAATAGGCAAGCTAAATTCATCTTTCCTGATTAATTTGTTTAAATAACACTGTTAATTGTTAATTATTTAACCCCTACCTTCACAATTTCACTTTTTCAGCGAATTATAAATAATATCTAAATTGAAAATATTAGCCAGATATACGATTGTCTAAATGATCAAAATAAATGTATTTAACAATGGTAAAATTACTTGTTTATTGCCTTATATTTACCTTTTAATATTGACTATACCATTATTATTTATTAATGGTGATCAGCAAAGTCTAATGGCTCATGATGAGGGATTATATGCCACTAGAGCAAAGTTGATGTTTAACACAGGGAACTGGATTAATCCTTGGGATGAAGGACATCATAAAACACCAGGGATTTATTGGATTATTGCTATCTCCTATAACATATTCGGAATTAACGAAATTGCTGTAAGATTACCCACAATATTATTCAGTTTAGGATGTTCATTTTTAATATATGAAATTACCAAAATTATCATCAACAAAAGAGTGGCTTTGTTATCTGCTATTATTTTAAATCTTCAGTTTTTATGGTTGAGATATAGCAGAATAGGTAATCCAGACCATGGAACAATTTTTTTAATTTTACTCGGCATTTTTTGTTTGTTAAAAGCAGAAGGTATTGAAAATAATTGTCAAACAAAAAAATATTTAATATTCTCTGTTGGTATTTGTTTTGGTTTAAGTTTTCTGATCAGAAGTTTCATGATATTTGTGCCAATGATGGCCTTATTACCATATTTAATAATCGAACACAAAAGACATAAACATTTAATAAATATTTGGCTATATTTAGGCTTCCTATTAGGTTTAATGCCTACCATATTATGGCTAATCGCAGATGTTTTTTTATATCAAAATAATACCGCTGAAAGTTTAATTAATTTGATTTTTGATTTCGGAACGAATCAACGTGATAATAATAACTTGTTTTTCTATTTTTGGAATATTTTTGTCTTATCTTTTCCTTGGATAATATTTACAATTATTGGTAGTATTTATTACTATAAAAAATTTCAATATAAATACAAATGGTTAATACTGGGAACTCCTTTAATTATCTTAGGAGAACTAACCCTTTTTTCGACTAGACTTTCGCATTATAGTTTAATTATCTATCCTTTTTTAGCAATCTTAGCTGGTTTGGGAATAGATTTATTGATTAATAAGAAAAATAGTGAATCAAAATTTTCCTCGAAATTACTATCAATAATTAGTTATAGTTTAGGATTTTTAGCAGGTCTAATTTTACTGGCAAGTATTGGTATTATATTAAACTCTCAATTCAATATTATTAGTCTTGACGGTGATATTAGCAAATATAGTACTATAGGTCTTACTTTAGGAATTCCTTGGATTCTCTTACCTTTTTTACATAGAAATAAGAATCAGCTTAAATTATGGCTAATAGTTTTAATTCTGGGTAATTGGTTGACTTTTATAAACTTAGGAAAAATAGGATTACTAACAGATATTAATCCTGATATTAAAACTTTCGTTACTCGTCCAGAAATTTCGCAAATATTAAATAACAATCCAGTTTATATTGCAGGAAGTGGCAAAACCAAAGTATTGCTAAAATTTTATACTTCTGATTTAAAAAGAGATATTGAACAAACAAAAAATTTAGAACCTAATTTGTATGTTTGGATTAAAAATAGCGAACTCTCTAATTTAAAACTTGCTTATTATTCTTATGGTGATGTGAAAGATTGGCAATTAATTAAAACTAAATAATTGATATAGTAAAGGACAAAAGTTAAAATCTCAACATAGCAATACTTTTAGAAATCATCAATGTCCTAAATGAATTGTCAACTATTAAATATTAATAAATAATCGGAAATGATTGTTAATTCTCAATTCTCAATTGAAGCTTAAATAGTCGATTCATTATTGCAAGCTCCTTATTTCTTTACCTTCGTGACATTCTCATGGATAATAATGGTCGAAAAAGTATTTTATCTAATTTTAAAAACTAGCTACATACTTTAACAATTAACTTAAATCAAGATGAACAGAGATTTATTTGCTCAATTTGCTCTTCGGCAAATACCTCAAATTTTAACCTTATTAGATCGTAATCCTCATAGTCCCACTTATGGATGTTTCGATCGCAATTTTTGGCACTATAAAATATTAGACTTTCCTAGCGGAATGTCCCAAGAATTTGTCTTGCCCCTCGCTTTAGCTTACCAAACCAATATTGCTGATAATCCTTTTTATCAACAATCAGTACTAAAAGATTGGGTAAAAGCGGGAATTTTATATGCAAAAAAAAGTAGTCACCAAGATGGCTCTTGTGATGATTATTTCCCCTACGAAAAAGCAGGAGGTGCAACCGCATTTTCTTTATTAGCTTTTATTGATAGCTATCAAATTTGCGATTTTAACGATTCTCAAATGATTGATTTTTTTTTTAAAAGAGCATCTTGGTTAGCCAATCATCACGAAAGTGGACAACTAAGTAACCATCAAGCTTTAATCGTTCTTTGTTTAGAATTGTTAACCAAGATTTTAAATACTAATCAATTCGATAAAGCTAAAACCTTAAGACTAGAAAAAGTGCTAGACTGGCAGAGTTCTGAAGGTTGGTTTCAAGAATACGAAGGATGCGACCCAGGATACCATAGTCTGACGATATCATGTTTAGCGAGAATTTATCAACTCAGACCAGATGAGAGACTAAAAGAAGCATTAATCAAAGCAGTCAAAGTAGCGAGTTATTTTATACATCCCGATGGCTCTTATGGAGGAGAATATGGTAGTCGCAACACTTATAATTTTTTTCCCCACGGTTTTGAATTAGTCGGACAATGGATGCCAGAAGCACTAGCAATCAACAATCAATTTTTAATCGGATTAAAAGATGGTCTTTCTCCTTGCTATAGTGATGATCATATTATCGGGCATCATACTTGGAATTATTTATTAGCTTGGCGAGATTTTGTCCCACAACGGTCTTTTGATGTTCCTCAGAATAATGGCAGAATTTGGCTCAAAGAAGCTAAGATTTTGATAGATATTAGAAAAAATACTTCTATTTATTTAGCTTTGAATAAAGGAGGTGTTTTCAAATTATTTCGCGATCGAAAATTAATTTTATCTGATACTAATTTTTCGCTACAAGTCAAAGAAGGTAAAAAGATTAAAAATGCAGTGGTTCATTTAATCGATAATTATTCTGTGCAAATTAATGACGATGATATTATCATCAGAGGAGATTTAGGATGGGCAAAGCAAAAGCAAATGAATCCAACTAATCTATTAATTTTAAGAATTGTAATGTTAAGTTTGGGGCGATTTTTTCCTGATTTAATTCGCAAAATATTACAAAAAGTCCTAATTACAGGAAAACAAAATGCACCTTTTACCTTTGAAAGAAAAATTACGTGGCAAGATAACGATATCCTAATTGAGGATACTTTGAATGCTGATAATTGGGAAAATGTCACGGCAATTGGAATAGGTGGAGATCAAACTTCTATTTATATCGTCATGAGTCGAACTTTTCAAATAAGTCAATTACAATCTTGGTTGGATTTAAAAGATAATATCAAACAATTATCGAATCATGAACCCTTAAAATTAAAACGTCAATTATAATTTTTATCGTCAATTTTATATGAAAAAAATAATTTCCTTAATTATTAGTTTGTTGATCTTAACAATAATTTATTGGAAAATTGATTTTGCTAGTTTATTAGAACTTTTTAAATCTTCTAATATTTTCTGGATGTTAATAAGTCTAGGAATGTTTATTCCTTTAACTATTATTACATCTTGGAGATTTCAACAATTAATGCCCAAAGGAGACAAAATTAGCTTTATAGAAGCCAACAAGTTAATTTTGGTTGCCAGTGTTTTAAACATGATTTTGCCATCGAAAATGGGAGATATTGCCAAAGCCTATTTTATGACTCAAAAAGGTCATTTAGAAGGTACGTTATCTTTATCATTAGTTATTTTTGAAAAGTCTTGCGATTTTTTATCTTTGTTATTATGGTGTGTTTTTGGTTTGGGTTTTTTTCCGCCACAAGAAAAACCATTTTGGTTAGGTATTATGACGGCAATTATTATGACGGGAATAGTTATTTTTTCTCTTCTACTTGGTTCTAAAAAATTTGCCAAATTATTTTTTAATTTAGTTAAAAACATCAAAATAATTCCCCAAAAAATAACCTCAAAATTATCAAAGTTAGAAGAATCTTGGCAGATAATGCACAATTATTTTTGGAGTGATAAAAAACTATTATTATTAATCGCAATAACTTCTATTTTTCTTTGGTTTTTACATTTATTACAAATTTGGTTATTTATTTTTGCTTTAAACGCTTACGTTCCATTTCTAACGAATTTAGCTCTTTCTTCGTTAGCAATCTTAGCAGGTTTATTACCTTTGACTTTTGGCGGTGTTGGTACTCGTGATGCTGCTTTAATTTTGTTATATAAACCTTATTTAACAGTAATAACTGCTGCTGGATTAGGTTTACTATGTACTTCTCGTTATTTATTACCTGCTTTGGCAGGATTACCTTTTTTAAATCAATATCTATATATATTACCCAAAATTACCAAAGACAATTAACAGTTAATAGTTATTAATTTGTAATCAATTATTGATACTCAATAGTTCATAGTTGTACTTTTTAAACAATTTCTAATTAATCAATATTTTTTGTTTTATTTTCATATGAATAACAGTCTATCAAAAAAAATTAAACATCTTTATAAATCACCAATATTTATAGTTAGTCTATTTGTAATATTGTCTTTGATTGGTATTCTTAATCATGTCATGTGGCGAGACGAAATGAACACATGGTTAATTGTTAGAGATAGTAATTCTTGGCATGATTTAATTTATAACATTAAATCCGATCGAGGTCATCCGGGTTTATGGCATTTTTCTGTAGCATTGTTAAGAAATCTTGTCGATAATCCTGTAATTATGCAGTTATTTCATTGGAGTTTAGCTGTTATTACGATTATTTTATTTTGGTTATATAGTCCCTTTAATCATCTACAAAAAGCTCTGTTTACTTTTGGTTATTGTCCTTTGTATGAATACACTTTAATTAGTCGTAATTATGGTTTAGGAATTTGTTTATTATTTGCTTTTTGTGTTGTCTTTTCTTCTCGATATCAAACTTATTTAATTTTAGCTGTCTTACTAGGATTAATTGCCAATGTTAACGTTTACAGTTTATTAATTTCTATGGCATTAATTTCAATGTTAACCCTAGAATTTGTTCTCGATCGTCAACTACAACAAATTTATTTAAATAAAAGCAAAATTTGGGATGTAATCATCAGTATCTCGATCGTCATATTTTGTTTCGCTTTAGCCGCTTATTTTATCATACCTCCTGTGGATAATAATCCGAATATTTTAGGAGAACAAATCACAACTTTTGATTTGCGTCATTTGTTTAAAATTTTAGGTAGATTTTTTGGTGGTTATACCTTAATCGTCCCCAATTCTAAAAGATGGATTGATTTAATTATATGCGGTTCAATTGCGATCGGTATTTTTGGAATTAACTGTTCTTATTTATCAAAAAAAATTATACCTTTATTCTTTTATATTACTGCTAATTCAGGTTTATTTTTATTTATGTATAGTAAACATTTGACTATCTCTATTCGTCATTTAGGACATTACTATTTCATCATGATAATTGCCTTATGGTTAGCTAATTATTATCAAGAAAACAAACTTAAATGGAAATATAATTTTAACTTTTTACCAATAAAAGCTTCATGGCATCACTACTTGTTCATGATAATTTTATATATTCAGTTAGGTGGTGGTATTTATAAATATATAAATGATTTAATTGTTCCTTTTTCTGCGAGTAAAGCAGCTGCCAACTATATTATTAAATCTAACTTAAATCAAGAATTTATTGTCGCTAGTAGAGATGTTAATATGGCTTCAGTTTCTGGTTATTTAAACCGTAAACTTTACTATCCTGAATTAGAAGAATTGGGTAGTTTTTTTCTGTTTTCTCAAAGAGGTTTTGACAATGTTACTCATGATGAAGTATTGAAACAAATAAAAGACATACTAAGCAAAAAAACACAATTAGATAGAATTCTAATGATTTTAAATAAAGAAGTAAAATCAACTAGAAATGACTTACAAATTATTCCGATTGAAAAATTTAAAAAATCTTACTTGAGTGGTGAAAGATATTATCTTTATTGGGTTTCACTAAAATAATCCTAAGCCTTTTCCAAAGCCAAAAATCTTTATACTTCGCCTGTGAAAATTTGATATTTACATAACTATGCTAATAGCAAAAAATCATAAAATATTTACTATTGAGCCACAGAAAATAACTCGAAATCAAATAATATTTTGGTTAACCTTGAGTCTTACTATTGCGTCAATTTATGGATTGATGTTATGGCAAGAAATATTTTCTTTTGAATATATCATTCAAGATGATGCAAGACAACATGTTTTTTGGATGCAAAGATTTATTGATCCAGATTTATTTCCTAATGATTTAATTGCTGACTATTTTCAATCTGTAGCTCCTTTAGGATATAGTACGCTTTATAAATTAATGGCTTCATTTGGTATTAATCCTTTAATTTTTGCCAAAATTCTACCCGTAATATTAAGTTTAATCATTACAGTTTATTGTTTTTTATTTACTCTCAAAATTCTACCAATTCCCTTTACAGGATTTTTAGCTACTGTAATGCTCAATCACAGTTTATGGATGAAAGATGATATCTCATCAGATACTGCTAGAGGATTTATTTATCCTTTATTATTAGGATTTTTATATTATTATTTTGATCAAAAATTAATTGCTTGTACAGTATTTTTAATACTTCAAGCATTATTTTATCCTCAGACTGTTTTAATATCAGCAGCATTAATATTTTTAGACTTAATATTAAACTATATAAAATAAAAAAAAATAGATAAAAGTTATGTAGTTATTTTAATTATTTCTTTTTTAATATTATCAGTTTATAAATTTCAAACTTCAGAATTTTCTCCAGTAATAACGGTAGAACAGGCAAGACTTTTACCTGAATTTTATTCCGCAGGAAGAAGTAGTTTTTTTAATGATAATAATTGGATTCGTTATTGGTTGATTTCTGGAAGATCGGGAATGTTTCCTCATGCTCTTATGTTAATGCCTGTGACCAATTATATAGCAATATTACTACCTTTTTTACTCTGTTTTACTAAGAAAAAATCATGTATTGAAAAAGAAAATCTTAAAATATTAGGCAAACTAATGTTAGTTTCATTTGGAATGTTTTTTATTGCTCATATGATGCTCTTTAAATTACATTTACCAAGTCGTTATGTTGTTCATACTTTTCGTATTATAATCGATATTTCGGCTGCGATCGTCATCTCTATTTTACTTAATAAAAGCTATCGATATTTTCAGAAATATAACAACATTTTTCTCAAAAAAATATCATTTATAATTATTTCTCTTATTTTACTCGCTCCCATAATTTTCTATCCCTTTTTTCTAGATACTTTTCCTAAAGGTAATTATTTAGTCGGTAAGCATCCTCAGACATATGAATTTTTTGCACAACAACCCAAAAATATTATGATCGCATCTCTGGTTGGTAATTATATACCTTCT
The DNA here is from genome assembly GCA_011088145.1 of Cyanobacteria bacterium MH1_Bin12. Classification (GTDB taxonomy): domain Bacteria; phylum Cyanobacteriota; class Cyanobacteriia; order Cyanobacteriales; family Cyanobacteriaceae; genus JAALKG01. The sequence goes on from JAALKG010000010.1 coordinate 31,186, forward strand.
TTTTCCGCTAGATCTGTGTTGGTAAGTCGAGAATATGCTATTCCTTATCATAATGGCTATTATCTCGATCGCTTACGTCCTAAGATAATAGATACAATTGAAGCTCAATATACAACTGATTTATCTATCTTGCAGAAATATATTAATCAATATAAAATTAATTTTTGGTTGATTCCTAATAATAGTTTTACTTTGGAATATTAAAAAAAAAATAAATGGGTACAACAATTTGAATCGGTGACGAAAAAGGCTGAAAATATCATTAAAAATAAAGAAGAACTCGTTTTAAAAAAGTTTACTCAACAATGTAAACTATTAGAAGATCAAGAACTAATAATTATTGATGCTCAATGTATTAAATAAAAGTATTTTATGATTATTAAATAATAGAAAAAAAGGTTAAAAGTGAAGTCTTTAAATTTCTTTTTTTTGATAGTAAAGAATATATTTTAAAGTTTATAAGCGACGAAATGACTAAATTAATTATTCAAATTCCTTGTTATAACGAGGAAAAAACTTTAGGAATGACTTTGGAAGACTTACCTCGTCATATTGAAGGTATAGATGAGATTGAATGGCTAATAATTAATGATGGTAGTAGCGATCGCACTGTTGATGTTGCCAAATCCTATAATGTAGATCATATCGTCTCTTTTTCTCAAAATCAAGGTTTAGCTAAAGGTTTTATGAAGGGCTTAGAAACAGCCTTAAAAGCTGGTGCTGATATTATTGTCAATACGGATGCAGATAATCAATATTGTGCAGAAGATATACCTCTACTAGTACAACCTATTTTAGATCAAGAAGCAGAAATTGTGATTGGGGCAAGACCTATTCAAACCATTAGACATTTTTCTCCCACCAAAAAAATATTGCAAAAATTAGGTAGTTGGGTTGTACGTCTAGCCAGTAATACCAATATAGTCGATGCTCCTAGTGGCTTTCGGGCGATTAGTAAAGAGGCGGCATTGCAACTTAATGTGTTTAATAGTTATACCTACACTTTAGAAACAATTATTCAAGCAGGACAAAAAGGAATTGCCATAAAATCAGTTCCGATTCGCACTAACCCCATGTTACGCCCTTCTCGACTGGTAAAAAGTAATTTATCCTATGTCTGGCGTTCACTGTTAACTATTGTACGGATTTTTATTGTCTATAAACCCCTACGCTTTTTTCTCTTCTTAGGAAGCATTCCCTTCGGCTTAGGTACGGCTTTAGGTGTTCGATGGTTAGTTTACTTGCTGATAGGGACGGAAAGATTAAGATTACCGAGTTTGATTTTGACAGCACTGTTGATCATTATCGGTTTTCAAATCTGGATTTTTGGTTTAATCGCCGATTTAATCGCCGCTAATCGTCAATTATTAGAAGAAATTCAGCAAAAATCACGTCGTAAAAACTATTAAACTTCCCAATTTATTTTCCATTGTGCATTGAAATTATTGACTATCTTCCCAATAATAATAGAGCAAATAATACAATCTAATTACTTCTTGTTGACTTACTTGTTCATTTTTTAAATTGGTTAAAAAAGTTTCCATGAAATAAACAATCCATTTCAGTTCTGGTTCAGGTACTATTTCTGCTAGTTTGGGTATATTTTCTTTAGCCTCTTCTAGTCTATCTTTATATTGGTTATTTATCGGGGTTGACTGTCGTAAAGGGTCTTTTTCGATCGCACTTAAGGCTTGACTAACAACAGAGCGAATTTTTTTTTGTAGTTCTCTATTTGTTTTAATTCTGACTTGTTGCCGATGAATACCTTCGGTACATGAAGCATAATAACAGGGTAGACGATTGAGAGCGAAGGTGGCAACTTCTGATGGCTTGATGTATTCAGCTTTCTTGTTATAATCCTTGATATTTTCTAACTGGGATGTAATTTCTTCTAAAACAAAAGTCTCCATGACATTTTTATAGGTTTCAGTTTCTGAGGACATAATTCCAATAATGTTTAATAGCAAAAGAGTAAATCCATAATTGGGGAACAGATTATAATGATCCCCAATTATGTTTATTATGATTGATTTTTGACCCTTGCTGACATAATTGTTACAATATCTTCAATTGCGACATTTTCTGAACAATTGTCTGCTCTGGTGACAACTTCCACTTTTTTTTCTTTTAACGATCGCCCTGTTACTATACGATAAGGAATACCAATTAAATCAGCATCTTTAAATTTAGCACCAGCTCGTCCATCTCGATCGTCTAATAAAGTTTCAATACCTGCCTCATTGAGCTGTTGATATAATCTTTCAGCGACCTCCATTTGTTCTGCATTAGTGATATTAGGCACAACAATAATAACTTGATAAGGTGCGATCGCAACAGGCCAAATAATACCATTATCATCATGACATTGTTCCACCGCAGACTGAGCTAAACGAGATACACCAATACCATAACAACCCATTTCTAAAGGTTTCTCTTTGCCATCTTCTCCTGTATAAGTTGCATTCATTGCCTGAGAATATTTATTTCCTAGTTGGAAGATATGCCCAACTTCAATACCTCTGGCAGTTTGCAATAACTGCTCATGATCATGAACTGCCCTGTCTCCCACTAAGGCTTTACGTATATCAACTACGGTAGTAGGAGCCGTAAATTGCTCACCCCAATTAGCACCGACAACATGATATCCATTCTCATTTGCACCAGTCACAAAGTTAGTTAATTCAAAAGCAGTGTTATCAATAAAACGTAAAAAATGTCCTTCAATATCCCCAGAAGAAGTAATATAATCATCACCCAAATCAGGAGCAATATAACCCAAAGGCAAGGGTTTGGCTGCCCATTTTTGTTGTGCTTTTTCATCAGGGACAGTTAGACTCAGAATCGTTGTCGCACTGTAATTATCGGCTAATTTAACCAGTTCATTTTGTAACTTCACTTCATTAACATCTTGATCTGCTCTAATACTAATCAAGACCAAAACAATTGTACCTGAATCATAAACAACTTGGTAGAGAACATTTTTAACGATATTTGTAGGAGAACATTGCAGATTTTTGCTTAATTTTGTGATCGTCTCTGTATTAGGAGTTTCCTTTTTTTCGTAACTAGTAAAAGGTGAAACTACCACCTGTGCAGGTAAAGAGGTTGCTTTTTCCACATTGGCCGCATATTTACCATCTTGGGTGTAAAGGACATCATCTTCTCCCGCCTCAGCCAGAACCATAAATTCCTGTGAACCAGAACCACCAATCGCTCCAGAATCAGCTTCCACCGCCGTAAAATTTAATCCACAACGGGTGAAAATATTACGATAAGCTCGATCCATATCCTTATAAGTTTGCTTTAAAGATTCCTCACTGGTATGGAAAGAATAACCATCCTTCATAATAAATTCTCGACCACGCATTAAACCAAAACGAGGACGAATCTCATCCCTGAATTTAGTTTGGATTTGATATAAATGTAAGGGTAATTGACGATAAGATTTAACCATCTCTTTGGCTACTGTGGTGATAACCTCTTCATGGGTAGGCCCTAAAGCTAATTCTCTTTTTTGACGATCGACAAAAGAAAACATGATACCTTCAGCTTTAGTATAAGTATCCCATCGTCCTGATTCTTGCCATAACTGGGCAGGTTGAATTTGAGGTAACAAACATTCTAATGCACCTGTTGCGTCCATTTCCTCGCGCACAATTTGACTGATTTTTTGTAAAACACGCCACATTAAAGGCAAATAAGCATATATCCCACTACCAATTCTACGAATATACCCTGCTCTTAATAATAATTTATGACTCTTAATTTCTGCCTCTGCGGGATCTTCACGCAAAGTTACTAGTAACATTTTAGATAAACGCATATTCTAATTTCTAATTGTCTCACAAGGTTTAATTATACTGATATCCGTGGGTTAATAATTGTTGATTGTTGATTGCTATACTAATCAAGATTGATACCTCTTTTGAATTGTTGGTAATGTTAGAAAGTAGATTTATTGATTCTCAAACACAACTGCATCTGGATATATATATAAATTCGTTAGATAGTCATCATCAACCAGAATATATTATTGAACATCACCAAGAGTTGTTACCTGATTGGAGAAAACCTCCTCAGACAATTATTTTCATTTTCTTTGAGTGTAAATGTTCTTTAGATGGTAATAATTTGCGTTCAGAACAATTAGAAAAAGATCGATTATTCGTGGAATTTTATAATTTAGCCTCAGATTTTTATGATCTGTGTCAAAATCAAGGGATTATTTCTGAAATTATTTGTCCCAAAGATGGTGTTCCCCTTCATTCTCAAAAAGGAAAAGATATTTTTAATATTTGTGCGATCGTCAATCGTCAGTTATCATCTTTTCAACAGGAAAATACTGGATGTGGATTAATACACCCCTGTTCTCGCACTTCAGTATGTAGTATCAAAGGTGATAACAGATGAGAGAAAA
>JAALKG010000145.1 GCA_011088145.1 Cyanobacteria bacterium MH1_Bin12
TTGCTTTTTTAATTTTTAGATTATTTATCATATCATTAACAGGTTACACCCTTATCAATGGTTATCTTCCTGCTGTTGTTGGCGGTGAGCAAAGTGGTTCTACAGCTAGTAGCGATGTGACTAAATATCAAAATAATGTTGGTAATGTCGTACCTCAAGGTAATGGTACATTTACCTTCCAACGGGAAATCAATTAGTTAGCTAATTAATTTTCATTGCTATTTGCGATCGTCTAAAAAAGTCCCCCTAAATCAGGGGGCAGAAAATCCCAAAAAATTCTTTTATAAATTTAACGAGGTCAATTATGAAATTAAAACGTTGGTCAATTTTATTCGGAACTGCTACTTTGATTGCTGTACCTTTAATGCTTAATACCCCTGTTTTGGCGAGTTTACAACAGGCAAGGGAGGCAATTGTTGAAGCAATTAATAGCCCTAAAGTTAAGTTATTTTTAAGTGTTAACAAAAAAACTGAAAAAATTGACGTAAAAGGAAATAAACAAATTGTTTGGCAATCTTTAGAGGATGGAGCAGAAGTACTTCCTGGTGATTCTCTACGTTATAGTCGGTTTTACTTTAAAAAACCGAGTTCAAAGCAATTATCGAAATGAAATGGTGGAAAACAATTCCTCCTATTTCATTTTTTCTCAAAAAATTACCAATGAAGTCTTGTTTACCCAAAGTCAAATTCAGGCTATTCCTCAAGGAATTAAAAATAGTGACGGGCAAGTTGTTGTGAGTTTGGGGTTGATTGTTAATACTTTGGAATCATCTTTTAAAGCTAAAGGTATGTCTGTGAATGTAGCTCCAAATGCTAGTATTTTAGCTGTTCAAACCTTAGCAGGATTAAGAGCGACAACTCCTCAAGGTTCTGTTTTTAATGCTATTCGTAGGTCATTAAAGAAAAATTTTCCTCAGGAACAAAGGGTTATTAATCAGTTAAGTGATGGAGATTTGGCTTTAGCTTTAACAGGAACAGCCTCACAAATTTTACTATCTGCTGGATTGAATGTTAACGATGCTCAAACATTGGAACAAAAAGCGATTGAAGTTTTCAATCAGTTACCTTCAACAACTTCTTTTAATCAAACTACTGAGCAGATGCAACGGACAATAATTACCCAGTTGTCATCTACCCTCGTCAACTCACTTTTTGAAGGTTTGAATAATGAATTAACCAGAATGCGATCATCTCAAGAGTCACAGATTCAACCAGAACAGGAATTAATTTTTGAATATGTTCTCAAAAATACAGGAATAACTTCGGCAAATCTGGAAATTCCCACAGCACAAACTCTTCAAAATACTGGACTGACAGGGGAAGCAACTGTAATGAAAGTAACTTATAAAAGCATTGATGAAAATGGTCAATCTATTGTTACTGAGACCACTAATATAGCTAAAGAGACGATCATCAAATCGGGTAAGGAAATAACTCTTTATATCAAAGTAAAATTGGCTAACTTTGATGGTAAACAAATTAGTTCTGTAGGTATCAGTTTAGAAGCAGGTTGTGGTGGTATTGGAACGAAGCAACAATTCACTTTACTCCCAGTTGTAGATACTCCTTTAGTCGATCCTTTTGGCAGAATAACTGGTTGTGCAGGAGAAATACTGTCTGACTATCGAGGTTTTTCTGTAGCTTTATATGATGCAGATCTCAGTGATCCAACAGGAGGAATTAGTAATTTAACACGATTAACTATTAGCGAATTACCAGACAATCCTAACAATAATATACCATTGGGCATCGCACCTAATATTGAAAATAGTAATCCTTTTAATCTAACTAATCAAGATCGAGGAGTCTATAATTTCTTTTTTGATCAGAATCAAGGACAGTTAGACAAAGGAAGAACCTATATCTTATTAATCAATCCACCTCAAGATTCTATTTATCAACAACGTCGTATCAAGTTGGTGATAGGCGATCGCAATGGTGATGTTATGAACTATCGGGCGACATCTTTAGATGGTAAACCCATTAGTACTACCGAGGGGAAAAATGCCGTAGACGCAACAATAACAGTTAGAGATGCTGCCACCTTTGGTTTAAGCTTAGGAATTCTCAATTTGAATAGTAGCCTTTGTGAATCTCAAGAAGTTTCTATTACTAAAACAGGTGATCGAGCAGCGGCAGAACAGGGGATACAGTACTTTATCGTATAACGATTAAAGGTCTTGCTAATGCGATTTTAACCGATGTAGTTGTTGAAGATGTTTTACCCGTTGGTTTTACCTTTGAGCCAAAGGGAACAAGAGCGGTTTTAAAAGGGGAAGAAGTCGACATAGAAGTAGAGCAAAACGGACGTAATTTATCATTTAAACTCGATCGTCCGATGGATCAAGGTGATATTCTGAATATTATTTATGCCGCTCAACTGACACCCGATTCTGTAAAAGGTTCTGGCAAAAATCTGGCTTCGGTGGTAGGAATTCGTACTGATAATGGTGAGCAAGTAAAAGATGGTCCTGCTATCTATGGGTTAAAAATCAGACCTGGTATTCTTTCTGATTATGGCACTCTAATTGGTCGTGTTTTTGTTGATAAAAACTTCGATGGTTTACAACAGCCAGGAGAACCAGGAGTTCCTAACGCTGTCATTTTCTTACAAGATGGAAATCGTATTACCACTGATGCCGATGGTTTCTTTTCTTTGGCAAATGTTTTACCAGGTTATCACGTTGGAGTTCTTGATTTAACTAGTATTTCTGGTTATGAGATCGCACCTAATATTCATTTTAGTGAAGGTAATAGTTCATCGAGAATGGTTCGCCTAGCACCTGGCAGTATGGCAAAAATGAATTTTGCGGTCACCCCTACTAGTAGGGAGGAAAAGCAATGATTTTTCATTATGATGCTTCCATCATATCTGATGTACAAGCACAAGATTTGGTGATTAATGCCCAGCAAAAAGATTTTCCTGATCAGAATACTAATAACCATAAAATTTCTTTTGATTTTGATAACCACAATTTAGATAGTGAAACTAAATCTTCTCAACCTATTTTATATTATAAAAAACAGCAGAAAAAACAAGTTATATTTGATATTAAATCTGCTAAAAATAACTTTTATGATAATATTCAATTTTTAGAAAATGTTGCCCACAAAATAGTATTAATCAATGATTATAATCGTCAAACAATTATTCCTAAGCTCGAAAGTAATTTATTAAATAATCCTTCATTAACAGACGATAATTCATATAAAATAGAATTTATAAACAATCTTAATACAGATAAAATAATTAATAAGACGATCGCAACAGAAGAAATAAATAATATTAATAACCACTTTTTATTATTAGCAAAAAATACTAAAAAAACAGAAAAATGGGACAATAAACTAGAAATAAAAGAAGACAAATATCAACCAATCGATACCGTTATAAATAAAGATATTTTATCGCCAAAAAGTCTAATTGCCCAAATACAGAAAACTGATAAAGACTCATCATCATCTCAAACATTCCCCACAGTTAATATTCTGACTCCCCAATCAAATGAAATCTTAACAGGAATTTCTAGTAGTGTAATTTTACAATATCCACAGGGTGCTACCGTCGAACTCAAAGTCAATGGCAAACTCGTAAATTCTTCTCTAATAGGACGTACTGAAACCAATACCAAAACTAAAATGGTGGTGCAGACTTGGTATGGTGTGGTTTTTTCCTCAGGAGAGAACACCTTAAGTGCCATAGCAACCCTTAACGGAGTGAAAAGTGAACTAACCAGTATTATCATTAATGTCCCTGGTGCAGCCAGTCAAATACAGATTAGTACTTTAGAAACAAGAATTCCTGCTGATGGACGTTCTACCGCTACAGTTACAGGAAAACTTCTGGACGAAAATAACAATCAAAGCAACTATGATGCGGTTATCACTCTCAATACCAGTGCTGGTAAATTTATCGGAATAGATCAAAATCCAGATATAGAAGGCTTTCAAATTAAAGCCGAAAATGGTCAATTCCAAGCTACCCTTCGTGCGGGTTTAAATCCTGAAACCGTTAGAATTAGAGCCAAATCTCTGACCTTAGAAGCATTTACCCAAATACAATTTGACACCAATCTTCGAAATAAACCCATATTTACAGGTTTTGTGGATTTACGTATTGGCAAAAAGGGAAGTAATTACTATGGACGTTTTCGGGATTTTTTATCTTTAGGTGGTGATGATAACTGGGAATTTGATTTTACCTCAGCCGCTTTTATCAGAGGTAGTATCGGAGAATGGCAATATACAGGAGCTTTCAACAGCGATCGGAATTTAAATCGAGACGATCGTCTTTTTGGCGGTTTAAAAAACTCCGATAACTTAAACTTATATCCCGTCTATGGAGATAGTTCGACTAGTGAATATTTAACACCTTCTACAGATCAAGTTTATTTTAAGATCGAACGTTCACCACAAATAATCGGTTCAGATCCTGATTATTTCATGTGGGGGGATTACAATACTGGGGAATTTTCTACCGCTTCCCAAAAGTTTAGCTCAATCACCAGAAATTTACACGGTTTCAAAGGTAATTATAATCTCGGTAATATCCAAATCACCGCATTCTATAGTAATAATGTCGAAGGATTTCAAAGAGATACCATTGCTCCCGATGGCACTAGTGGTTATTATTTCCTTTCCCGTCGCTTAGTTCGTGCAGGTTCAGAAGATATCTTCATTGAATTAGAAGATTTGAATCGTCCAGGAACAGTTTTGGAACGCCAAAAACTCTTCAAAAGAACAGATTATGATATTGACTATGATCGAGGAACAATATTATTTACTAAACCAATTTTACGTACTGATATTGATGAATTTGGTAATGTTTTAGTCCGAAGAATTGTCGTGACTTATCAATATGAAAATAGCAATGACGAAACTGATATTATCGCAGGAAGAGTTCGTTATCATTTCAACAGAGAATTGGGGCAAGAAAGTGGGATTGGTGCAACTTATCTCAATGAAGATAAAGGAGATCATGATTTTGAACTATATGGATTAGATGCCTTTATTTCTTTAGGAGAAAACGATTATGCGATCGCAGAATATGCTCATTCTAGTAATTTGTCCGAATTTAATGGAGAAGTTAGTGGTGAAGCTTATCGTTTTGAAATTGAAGGAGAAATCATGGATCAAGTGTTGGCAAGAGGCTATTATACTCATGCTGATACCGGATTTAGCAACAATGCAACTGTTAGTTTTGTCCCCGGACAAACTCGTTATGGAGCAGAAATACAAGCGGAAATAACAAAGACAACTAGTTTCATATTCTCCTATGATCACGAAGAGAACAAAGGAGTTGCTCCCCGTGCTCTTAATACATTAGAGGAATTTTTGGATCCTCTAATCGAACCGATTCTAGGTACAGAGGTAGACAATAGTCTGGATACAATTAGACTAGGGGTTCAACAACTAATTGGCAAAGGACAGTTAAACGTCGATTGGGTTTTTCGTAGTCGAGAAGATCGCAAATCTCCCAATTCTTTAAAATCCAACTCTTCACAAATTAGTTCTTATTTTAGCTACCCTATTACTGATCGATTAACCTTCAAAGCCCTCAATGAATTTTCTTTCGGTAATGCTGATCCAATTTATAGCGATCGCACAGCATTAGGACTATCTTGGGAAGCCTTCCCTGGAATTTCCCTCAATCTTTCTCAAACTTGGTATACCAAAGGAAGATTTGCGGGTAAAAGCATTACCAATTTTGGAATTGATGGTCAACATGAATACGCCTTATTCAAAGACACTATTATCACAGGTAGATATGGTTTAACAGGTGGCTTGAATAATTTAAATGCCTATGGTGCTATTGGTCTTAGACAAGGAATTACCCTCGCCCCTGGTTTACGAATGAACTTAGGGCGTGTCATCAATTAGAACTTAAAACAAGATAGAATATACCCCTAAGT
>JAALKG010000146.1 GCA_011088145.1 Cyanobacteria bacterium MH1_Bin12
TTTATCCTCTTTTTTACCATCCATCCAATATCTCAAACAAGAGTTACGAATAAACTAATAAAGATTACTGAAACAATTCCTGATTTCAGGTAAGGATAAATGATTAATGATTAAGTAATAAATTACTTAATTTTTCGTGATCAGCTTTTGACTTGTTGACAGGAATATTCAGCAGTGTTTTTCATTCATCTATTTCGAGCCAGCGACAACCAATGACTGACCTCAAGAAAAAAAAACTAGAAAAAATCATTGAAGAGGCAGAGAATGAAGATACTTTGCCCGAACGTTTGCAAGAGATTTATGATAGTTATGCTCCTGGTGAGATCAAAAAAATATTAACGGAAAATCCGAATACTCCTTTAGAAATATTATTTGAGTTAGGAGAATATTATCCAGAAGAATTATTACAAAATTCAGTTGTAGATTTATACTTGTTGAGTAATCCTAACTTCTTAGCAGAAATACCGAAAAAAACCTTTCTGAGTATTCTCGAATTAATAGATATACCAACAATATATCTCTTATTCGCTTTAAATAATTTTCGAGAAGAAGAGATATTAACCAAAATTATTTTTCAGCATACTCAACAGTGGAATCAATGGAGAGAAAATAATGCGGATGAAAAAATAAATTTAATGGGTGTTGATTTTAAGGATTTTGATTTAAGAGGTATTCTCTTAGACAAGAATATTTTATTATCTCCCAAATGGGAACTAGCATGGGACATTATTAATCATCCTCAGTTTTATCGCAATTTGAATTGGGTTGATTTGAGTGGGAGTGATTTAAGTGGTGCAGATTTAACTAGTGCCAATTTGAGATGGAGCGATTTGAGTAATAGTAATTTAACGGACGTTAATTTGATTGGTGCCAATTTAACTTGTGCTAATTTAACAAATGCTGATTTAACTGGTGCTAATTTAACAAATGCCAACTTGACTGGAGTTAATTTAAAGGGTACAGAACTTGATGATAGTACTTTAATTGATCATAAATCACGATTAATATGGCATATTATTAACTGTCCTCGACAAGGAAGAATTTTACCCGATGTTGATTTGAGTTATGCAAACTTAAAAAATACTAATTTAGAGAATGCCAATTTAAGTAATGCTAATTTAAGTAATGCCGATTTAAGCAATGCTAATTTAAGTAATGCTTCCTTGTATGAAGCTGATGTTAGTAATGCTGAATTAGCCTATACTAATTTCATGGGTTCTGATTTAACTGGGACTAATTTCGCTGGTGCTAATTTAAGTGGTGCTGATTTAACTTATGGGGATTTAATTGGTGCTATTTTGCAAGATATTAAAATAGATAAAAACACTTTAATGGATGAAAAATGGCTCAAGCAATTCAATGTTTATTATGAACCTGAATCAACAGTAGATCAAGATGATAGTATTACTGATATCTACAAATCAGAGCTTATAGATAGTAAAACTGAAAGTCATAATCCAAAATTGATCAAAGTAATAACATATCATGTTCATTTTATACGTCCTTTAAATTTCGATCGCTTTGGATTTGTTGGCAAAGGTTCTATTACAATTGAACCTAAGTTAATCATTTTGAGTGGTCATAAAACTTGGTCTTTACCAGAAAGAGCATTGGCATTCATATTACTAGTAATTGTTTTACAACCAATATTGCCTTTATGGTTAATAATAATATTCGCTGGGATTATAGCTTACTATTTCTGTGTTTCTGAGAAAATTCGACCTCTGGGCAGAAAATCCACTAGTGATTTTCGCAGAAAAGATGCACAAATAGAGTTTCAAGCCAGAGATTTAAAATATGGGCAATTCAAAAGAACCATTTTTCAAGTAGATACATTAGAAAATGCGATTAATTTAGAAAAAGAACTTCGTAAATGATTGAGAAATAAAAGTAAAAAACCTTGAAAATACTGACTTATTTCCGAATTCTACCTTTTCTAACGCTTTGGCATAATATCAGTTAATTAATTGGAACTATAACTCAATTGTTGATTGCTCTTAGTTAACTGTTTATAATCATTAATTATTTGATATAAATCGATTTTATTTTCTAATAAACAGCAATGTCCACTATTAGGAAGAATCGTCATTTCAGAATTGGGAAAAAGTTCTTTTAATTTTCTGCCTTCTGCAACCGAAGGTAATAATTGATCTTGTGCAGAAGCGACAATTAACAAATTAGGATGAGATTGAACAGGTTTATACTGGAAATTTTGTAATAAAGATAGTCGCCATGAAACTATTTTGGGCGGCACTTCTTGCATTGCTTTTAATAATTTATTTTTTTCTGGTTCTGTAATTGCTTCTAATTTACCTAAAAATGGTAGTAAGAGTAATGTAGAATTACGATAAATAAAATCAGACATGAAATCTGTTATGTAAGTCCCTAAATTAAGTAAAGGTCGATCGTTAAAAGCAGATGCAGAGTTAATTAGAATCACTTTATAGATAAAATAAGGGATTGATTCAATTAGTTTTAATGCCAAACAAGCCCCAAAAGATTCCCCACAAATATATATTTTTCTGTTTCCGTTAAGATTCAATTCGTCTTTGATTAAAGTCACTAATCTTTGTGTTACTTCTTCCCATCCCATTTGTGTAGGGGGAATATATAAACAACGCACATCAAAATTTTTCCAAATATTGGTTTGACTTTCTAATAACTTGCCACTACCATCCATACCTGGTAAATAAATAAATAAAGGTTTATTAGTATCGATCGAGCAATAGGATAAAAATTTCAAAGTAGTAAAATGAATAAGTGATTTATTAATAATTTTTCATATAATAAAAAGTATAACATTAGGGATTAGAATTAAGATGGTATTATAATTTGAAATATATTTGATAAGTTAATACTATTACTTAAAACTATGTTATTTAAAATAATATCTATTTCTAAATATAATGTTTTGCTCAGAAAAATAAGTTGTCTAATTTTGATTAGTACTTTGTTTCTTTCTGGTTGCCAAAGTGGCAATGTTGAACAAAATCCATCGGTAGATGGAGTCACTAAAATTACTTTTTGGCATGGTATTAATCCTCCTGAAAATAGAGTTATTTTTGAACAATTATTAACTGAATTTAATCAACAAAACTCTGACATTGAAGTAGAAGCTTTATATGTTGGTCAACCTGATGAACAATTACCCAAAATCATCGCTTCGATCGTCGGTAATCAACCCCCTGATATACTATGGTATGTACCTCAATTAACAGGTAAATTGGTCGAATTACAAGCGATTAAACCACTACAAGAATGGTGGAATAATTCGACCATTAAAAAAGAAATTGATCCAGCAATGTTATCGACGATGGAGTTAGATAATCATATTTGGTCAGTGCCTTTTGCCACGAATAATGCCGCTATGTTTTATCGTCCTAGTTTATTTGAAGAGGCAGGAATTGAAAATATTCCTCAAACATGGACTGAATTTGCTCAAGTAGCTAAGCAGTTAACTAAAGATAAAAATAATGATGGAATTATTGATCAAAATGGTGCTTTATTAGCCGTTGGAAAAGGAGAATTTACAGTTTTTGTTTGGCTTCCTTTTATCTTCAGTCCTAACGGTGAAATGATTACTAATAATCAAATAAATTTGGTTAATTCAGGTACAGAACAAGCTTTAACTTTAGGTCGAGAATTAGTAGCCCAAAAAAGTGCTGTTTTATCGGCTCCTGATCGAGGTTATGAGTTAGATGGCTTCATTAAGGGACAAGTAGCAATGCAAGTTACAGGGCCTTGGACTCTGGCTCAATTAAAACAAAGTGGTATTGATTATAATGTTTTTCCATTGCCAAAAATCGAGAAGAGTTCGGCTGTTTTAGGAGGAGAAAATTTATTTGTTTTCAAAACTAATAGTGAAAGAGAACAAGCATCATTAAAGTTTTTAGAATATATTTTAAGTGCTAATTTCCAAACTAAATAGGCGTTAAAAACAGGATATTTACCTATTAATATTAAAGCTCAAAAAAGTGATGAATATAAACAATTTATCACAGAAAATCCTGCAATTAATGTATTTTTAGAACAGATGAAAGTAGCAAAGTCTCGTCCTATTGTAGCTGATTATCCCTTAATTTCTGAAAATTTAGGCAGAGCGATCGAATCTACTTTATTAGGCAATAAAACTGCGAAAGAAGCTTTACAAGAATCACAAAAAAGAATGGATCTTGCTATTGATTAGAATTTATTAATTGAGGAAATATTTTAGGTGTTAGGCTGACTGCCTGACACAAGTACTTCAAAGACTTTTCTTGTATAGATTAATTGACAATCGAGCGGCGGCATTAGTCGCATAATCACCCAGTACAGCCTTTAGTGATCGCTATTTACAATCTCTTGATTAATTAACTTGACAAGATTATTTGTTGATTATCGTACTGATTTATGTTTAATCAACGGTTCAATATGGCAATAGTCACCAAGTAAATTTCGTGCAAATTCTATAGCTTGTGGACTTGCCTCTACCATTATTCGGTAAGACCTTGGTTCACCAATCAATGATAAATCATCGATTAACTGGAGTTTAGCTATCCATTCAGATGGTAATTGGGAGTGCATCCCACGTTTGACTGCTATGATATATTTAGTTGAGCGATCGCCCATTAGTTTTCCTCCTTACTACTACACTACACTTTTGGCATTCCGCGACCTTGAAACTTAGCGTCCAGTCCGATTGATTGACAAGCTTGCTGGAGTAAATTAAGCCCTATAGCCGATCGAGCATTATTTTGCGGCAATGCTTTATATGCTGAAGAATTGGACAAGATAGCAGCCAAAATACCACATACAGCAGGACTAGCCATAGAAGTGCCACCCATCGAAGCATAAGGTTTAGTCAAACCAAATCGAGGTGGTATAGTCGAAATAATTCCAACACCGGGTCCAGCTGCAACTATTTGTTCTCCAAAACAACTGAAATTTGCGTGAAAAAGATTGTCGTCTCCGAATCTTGTTGCCTCTAATGGTAATCGCGTCGAAGGCATTGAGCCGGGAGTTCCCCAGCCTAGAAGACCAATAGCTGAGACAGCAATAGTCTCAGGAAAGGCAGCAGGAAATTCAACAGAACCGTTGGAGTTCCCTGCCGCACAAACACATAATGTGCCGCGTTCTAGTGCATCCAAGATGGCATCCCGTTCAATTTCTGACCCTAGAGAAGCCCCTAAACTCATATTAATTAGATCAACTTGGTGTTTATCAGATAGCTCATCAATGGCGTTGACAATATCTAATTGATTAGCACCTGCATTGGCAGGAAAAACTCTGGCAGAGAAAAGCTTAACTCCTGGCACTATACCAGCATAATCACTGGCACTGTCTGGTCGTGCCCCAATTGTACCGCAGACATGAGTTCCATGAGAGTCCACATCAGCACCGCTATTAGGAATGAATGCTCCGTCAATAAATGCCCCTACATCTTCTACATGAGTAAGATATGGGTGAGATCCTACTCCTGTATCAATCACACCAACGCTAATTCCTGCACCTCTAACATCGTCACGATTAGAAATTCCTAATCGTTGGTGCCACCATCCGAAATTATCTTTTGCATCAGGTAAAGGAGGACAGTCCAAAATAACAGAATTTGAAGGACCGCGCAACACGATTGGCCAAAATCCTCCTGCTGGAATAGCTATAATTGCCGAAGCAGACCAAAAATCTGAGAATTCAAAGCGAACCTCGCCCTGCTCATTTGTAGTTGCTTTTAACTCCCCACTTCGGGAACCAAAACCTCTTAAAAATAAAATTACCTCAGCTCCGAATAAAGGCTGATTACCAGAGCGAACTTCAACTTCAACTATTGTATTGTTACCAAAGGTGACAGGTGCTTGGAGAGTTTCACGAGATACATCTAAACAGGGCAAACGCATCTAAATTTGATTTAGCCAAAAGATAAAAATGATAAAG
>JAALKG010000011.1 GCA_011088145.1 Cyanobacteria bacterium MH1_Bin12
GGCAGCAACAGCCACGATATGGATCAATTTCTCTATGTTTTTGAGAAATATAAACAGTACCCCGGTGCTTATCAGACAAATTCGGCTCTGTTCGATGACAAGGATTATCAGTCTCTTAATCAAAAAGGTAAATTCAATGGACTGAAAGTTTACAAGCTAATAGGTGATAATCTCGAATTTGTAAAATAACGAAGATCTGCATGAAAAGTCAAAATGCTTGGTTCTGTTAAGCTTTTTAGTTAATACTTTATGGAAACAAGCAATAAGGGTGCATTACATCTAAATATCAAATTTGCTTGGTTCCAATTATTTAGAAATACCTAAAGCTACAGCTCTTTGTTTCATTTTAGGGTTGTTTGGCTCTCTTTTCAAAGCTTCGATCACATATTGACGACTTAGTTGATTTTGTCCTGCTTTTTCCGCCATTTTAGAATACCATATAGGGTGAGCATTGCCCACCCTAAAGCTAATTATTTATTTTTTACTAGTTCAGTTTGATTAGTAATCAAAATCACCAGCACCAGCGCCACCAGCTTTATCACCTTCAGGTTTATCAACGATGATACACTCGGTAGTTAATACCATACCAGCAATGGAGGCGGCATTTTGAATCGCAGAACGAGCTACTTTGGCAGGGTCAACGATACCAGCAGCAAACATATCAACATATTCGTTGGTAGCTGCATCAAAACCAGTGTTAAAGTCTTTTTCTTTAACTCTTTCCGCTACCACAGCACCATTTTGACCAGCATTTTCAGCAATACGTTTTAAAGGAGCCGTTAAAGCACGGGCAACAATTAAAGCACCAGTTAACTGTTCAGCAGATAAGTTACTAGTAGCCCATTCGTTTAATCCGGGAGCTAAATGAGCAAAAGTAGTACCACCACCGGGAACGATACCTTCTTCTACAGCGGCTTTGGTAGCATTGATAGCATCTTCTAAACGAAGTTTGCGATCTTTCATTTCGGTTTCGGTTGCTGCACCTACTTTGATTACAGCTACACCACCAGATAATTTAGCTAAACGCTCTTGTAATTTCTCTTTGTCGTAGGAAGAATCGCTTTCTTCAATTTGACGACGGATTTGATCACAACGAGTTTGAACTTCTTTTTCGTTACCTTCAGCGACGATCGTCGTGGTATCTTTGGTAATAGTAATACGACGAGCAGAACCTAATTGCTCAATAGTGGTAGTATCCAATCTTAAACCAGCATCTTCACTGATTAATTGACCACCAGTAAGAATAGCAAGGTCTTCTAACATTTGCTTACGTCTGTCACCAAATCCGGGAGATTTAACTGCAGTAACATTTAAGACTCCACGAAGACGGTTCACAACTAAAGTAGCTAATGCTTCTTTTTCGATGTCTTCAGCAATAATCATTAAAGGTTTGCCTTGACGAGCAACTTGTTCTAAAACAGGCACTAATTCTTGAACTAAGGTGATTTTCTTGTCGGTGATTAAAACCGCAGGTTCGTCTAAATCACATTCCATACGCTCGGCATCGGTGACAAAGTAAGGAGATATATAACCTTTTTCAAAACGCATACCTTCGGTGATTTCCAATTCAGTCTCCATAGACTTACCTTCTTCAAGGGAAATAACACCTTCTTGACCGACTTTATCCATTGCTTTAGCAATCATTTCGCCGACTTCAGAGTCGTTACCAGCAGAAATTGTACCAACTTGTGCGATCGCAGTACTGTCTCCTACAGGTTGAGAATGGTCTGCAATTTTACCGACTAAATACTCAGTTGCTTTATCAATTCCACGTTTGAGAGCAATGGGGTTAGCACCAGCGGCTACGTTACGTAATCCTTCTTTGACGATCGCATGAGCGAGAACTGTTGCGGTGGTAGTACCGTCACCTGCAACATCATTAGTTTTGGATGCTGCTTGACGAATTAAAGATACACCAGTATTTTCAACATGATCTTCTAATTCAATTTCTTTAGCAATGGTAACACCATCATTAACGATTTGAGGCGCACCAAATTTTTTCTCTAAAACTACATTACGTCCTTTAGGACCAAGGGTAACAGCTACTGCTTCAGCTAACAAATCGATACCTCTTTCTAAGGCACGACGTGCATCTTCGTTATAAATAATTGACTTTGCCATAAATAATTCCTACTAATTATTATTGAATTTGTTTTTTACTTGAAATGAAATGAATTTTAAGATTAAAAATAACCGTCTAGGAAACTACAGCGAGGATATCTTTTTCAGAGAGTAATACGTACTCATCAATACCTAATTTGATGTCGGTACCTGCATATTTAGAATAAAGTACTTTATCACCAACTTTTACTTCTACGGCTACTCTTTCACCTTTGTCATTTGCTTTACCATCACCAACGGTGACGACTTCACCAATTTGAGGCTTTTCTTTGGCATTGTCAGGTAAATAGATACCACCTGCTGTTTTTTCTTCAGCCTCGCTTACCTTAACGAATACGCGATCGCCTAAAGGTTTAACGGTAGATACGTTGATGGAAATTGCTGCCATAATTTTTTTACTCCAATTAGCTTAATATCAATATTTTTTGGTAAGAATATTTTTCTTTAGCACTCTCACCCTACGAGTGCTAATTTAACTAAATTATGTGAACAATAGCAACTACTTCAATTGTACGGGTTTCCGAACGAATCGAACTGAGAACTCCGAACCCAGACTAAACTTAAGTTTTTAAATGATTAAAATAATTTCCGATGACCAATTTTAAATAAGCTTGGAAGCACTAAACTTGTCATTAAGACAGCAAGGGAGAAGTGAGAGGGGAATTGAGAGGATAAGGGTTTCAAACTTTTTCAAGTTGAAGGAAATGGAAAACTTAAATGCGTCTTAGCTTATCAATAGCTCAACCAAGATTAGTTTGTAAACAGAAAAAAAACAACAGGTAATCAGATACCGAAAAAAGTCACTCAAGTATCAAGAGAAAGACACAAAAAACTGTTATTGTGAAAATTAATGACTCAGTAATTAATCAAGAAGTAAATGTTAGCAAAGAGAATTTTGCCCTGTTTGGATGTAAACAACGGTAGAGTGGTGAAGGGTGTAAATTTTGTCGATTTAAAAGATGCTGGTGATCCCGTTGAATTAGCTAAAGTTTATAATGATGCTGGTGCCGATGAATTGGTTTTTCTTGATATTACGGCGACTCATGAAGCCAGAGATACAATGATTGATGTGGTTTATCGTACTGCCGAACAAGTTTTTATACCTTTGACTGTGGGAGGAGGTATTAAAACCTTAGAAAATGTTAAACATTTATTAAGAGCTGGTGCTGATAAAGTCAGTATTAATTCTACTGCGGTCAAAAATCCAGACTTTATTAATGCCGCTAGCGATCGCTTTGGGGTTCAATGTATAGTAGTAGCGATCGATGCTAGAAGAAGAAATGATCCTAATAACCCTGGTTGGGATGTCTATGTAAGAGGTGGAAGAGAAAATACTGGTATCGATGCTTTGGAATGGGCTCAAAATGTCACCCAAAGAGGTGCAGGAGAATTATTAGTTACCAGTATGGA
The DNA here is from genome assembly GCA_011088145.1 of Cyanobacteria bacterium MH1_Bin12. Lineage (GTDB taxonomy): Bacteria > Cyanobacteriota > Cyanobacteriia > Cyanobacteriales > Cyanobacteriaceae > JAALKG01. The sequence continues at coordinate 3,532 of JAALKG010000011.1, forward strand.
TGCTGATGGTACTAAAGCAGGATACGATTTGGAATTAACTCGTGCGATCGCCGATAGAGTGGAAATACCAGTAATTGCCTCTGGTGGTGCAGGCAACTGTCAACATATTTATGATGCTGTTACAGAAGGAAAAGCTGAAGCGGCATTACTTGCTTCTTTATTACACTATGGAGAATTAACAGTCGAAGAGATTAAACAATTCTTAAGAAAGCGTCAAGTCATTGTCAGAAAATAATGTTTATCTTTACCAAACTTCATATCATTGAGAAATTTATATTAAGATAGATGAGAACTTATATTTTAAGAAATGTTAATATCAATTCTCATATTAAATGCAGCACTAGTTGCTTGGTCTCTACACTTAATGCAGGAAGCCTTTGACAGCAAAGAATTTTCCCTGATGTTAGCAGGGACTTTAGTCGCTCTTGCGGCTGCCGCAATGATGGTAGTTTATTTTTTAATCCATAATTCCCTGTTATATTTATCTGGCATTCACTAAAGAAATGAGAATTTTAAGGAAAACTTAACAATTGACTGTTTTTTTGATTTTCGCTACACAATTTAATCACATAGTCAAAGTTAAAAGCTCAGGTTTCAAAGGTTTTTGTCTTTGAAAAAAGCTTGAACCATCACTAAAGATATTGCATCCTAAGTTTGTACTGATAGGGTAAAGCATTAAGACAAGAGAATTACCCGATTCCCTAACACAAGTACCTCAAAGTCTTTCTCTGTATAAATTATTTAACTTTAAACTTTTGCGTTACTTTCACCGTAGTCCGTCAAGTTTGAAATAAGAGATTATGGTAGCAGGGGAGAAGGGAGAAAAACAGCTGGGAGAGAAAGTATTTTATTAGAGTTTTGAATGTTACTGCCTATCCCTCAAAACAAAATTGACAGACTATAGCAGAGAACGGGTTGATTAGGACATTGATGATTATTGAAAGTATTGCTGTGTTGAGATTTTAACCTTTGCTATAGTAAAAGCGATCGCCTGAAATCATTTATCTAAGATTGTATTTTCTATTAGAACAGGACTTACGCAAACAAAAAGAAAAAATAAGAACATAGCCCTTATTTATTAATAGTTACAGTGAATCAGTATTGATTAACTATAGTATTAGAATCTGCTCATGGTAAAATTACGTTAAAACTATTTTTTATCATCTGTTCTCCAATTTTGAATGATTATCAAAAAGTATGACAAGTTAGATTATTGTCAATATCTATTAAGTAGTCAAATTAACTATACAATTACTAATTTATCTGAGCATGTTGCTGATGTTAGTCATGACAAAATTAATCGTTATTTAAAAAAAGAAAAATTTACTCCTAGCTCCCTTTGGAATACTGTTAAAAATTTAATTATTTCTGATGAAGATGGTTATATTCTTTTTGATGATACAGTATTAGATAAACGATATAGTTATCAGATTGAATTAGTCACGAAGCAGTATAGTGGAAATGCCAAAAAAGTTATTAAAGGAATCGGAGTGGTTAACTGTGTTTATGTTAATGTAAAAATAGTAAAAATAAACCAGTTCCCTTTAATTTATAAGAAATGTTGATGATCTTGCTGTTGTTGCAAAATTTTTAATGCTTTTTTAATATCTTGAGTTTTATTTTTATTTACAACCAAAGTGGCATTTCCTTCTCGAACTACAACCACATTTTCTAATCCTATAGTCATAATTATTTCATCTTTTTCACTATTATGAATAATCGATTTATTTGTATCTTGACTAATATGATTACCAATGACAATATTATCATTACTATCATTATTTAATAATCTTTCTAACGCATTCCAATCACCTAAATCATCCCAATCAAAATCCGCAGGAATAACATAAGCAAGGTTAGTTTTTTCCATTAAGGCATAATCAATACTAATTTTTTCAAGTTCTAAATATGCCTGTTTACCTTTTTCTTGTAAGGGTTTTAAGATTTCTGGTGCATATTGTGTTAACTCTTTTAAGACGGTTTCCACTGGAAAAATAAACATACCACTATTCCAGCTATATTGACCTGTAGTGATAAATTCTTGGGCAGTTTCTTGCTCTGGTTTTTCGGTAAAGCGATCGACTTTATAAATAATTAAATCATCTTTTGGGGCTTGTTGCTCACCTTGTTTAATATAACCAAAACCCGTGGAAGGATAGTCTGGTTTAATACCTAAAGTGACGATCGCATTTTGAGTGCGAGCATAATCAATACTAATTTCGATCGTCTTATCAAATTCTACTTGATTACCAATATAATGATCAGCAGGAAAAAAACCTGCCACAGTATCATCCCCATAAAGCTTTTGAATAGTAAGACTTGCCCAAGTCACCGCAGGAGCAGTATCCTTACCCACTGGTTCAACTAAAATATTTTCCATTGGTAATAAAGGCAATTGTTCTTGTACACCTTGTGCTAGCAACTCCGAAGTAATTACCAATAAATTCTGCCAACCGCCAGCTAAATTCAATAAACGTTCTGCGGTTGCCTGTAACAAACTCTTTCCACTCCCATCAAGACATAAAAACTGTTTCGGACGTTGTAAACGACTTAAAGGCCAAAATCTTTCTCCCTTACCACCAGCTAAAATTACAGGTATAAATGTCTTGTTCATAATCCAATGTCAAAATAATTGCGATAAAGATACACAAAATGTTTAAGAGTATGCTATCAATATTAGAGGTTAAAACCAAAAATAATCATAATTACGGGAAAGTAAATTGTCACCTCAGTCCCATAAATCCAAAAAAGGACGGAAATCTTCATCAACTAAAAATGCTGTTTCTCCCTTACTTCAGGGCTTTATTTGGGGAGGATGCTTCACCTTAACTGCCGCCTTATCAGGAATAATTGGCATGGGTTTTGCTCTGAAAACTCCCTTACCTATTGATATTGAAATTCTGCGAGAGAAAATACAAAACATCAAAAAAATTGGTCTTCAAGGTTTATTTGCTAATAAAATTGAACAACCTGTTAATATTTTGATAATGGGAATCGATCGAGCACCTAATCAAGCTGATAATCCTGATGCTAAATTTTCTGGACGTAGTGACACAATGTTGGTTGTACGTTTAAACCCCGATAATTCCTCTGTGAAGATGCTTTCTATACCCAGAGATAGTCTAGTCCAGTTACCTAATGGGAGATCTGGCAAAATTAACAGTGCAAATGCCATTGGAGGTATAGACTATACCAAACAAATAATTGAAGATAATTTATCTGGTATTACCATTGATAAATATGTCAGAGTAACTAACAAGGCTTTTAAAAAATTGATTGACTCTGTTGGTGGTGTCCAAGTGTATGTACCTCAAGATATGAAATACACCGACAAAACTCAAGATTTATATATTGATTTAAAAAAAGGACAGCAAACTTTAAATGGCGATAAAGCAGAACAATTTGTTCGTTATCGTAATGATGGATTAGGAGATATTGGTAGAATACAAAGACAGCAAATATTACTAAAAGCCTTAAAAAGCAAGCTACAGTCTCCTAAAATTCTTTGGCAAATACCGAAGATATGGAAAGTATTACAAAATGAAATGGATACGGATTTGACTCAGGAAGAAGTTTTTAATTTAGCGGCTTTCTCTTTAGCTTTAGACAAACAAGACATCAGAATGTTAACCTTACCTGGGCGTGGTAGTAAATCAGGAGAATATCGAGCGAGTTACTGGTTAATTGACCAAAATAAGAAAGAAGCTATTCTCCAAGATTATCTGAATAGTGATGCTATTGCACCTGATGATCTAGAATCAGTATTTCGTTCTCGTATTGCCATTCAAAATAGTACTGATAATCCTGAGTTAAGTCGTAAGGTGGCATTATTGTTAACCCAAAAGGGTTTCCGTAACGTTTATGTAAGTGGTCGCAATTTACCTCCGTTCAAAAAAACTCAGATTGTTGTCCAAAAAGGAGATGCAAACTCAGCCAAGCAAGTTTTAAATGCTCTTAGTATGGGAGAGTTAGATTATTCTTCCACGGGTGATCTTAATTCTGATATTACAATTGTCTTAGGTAAGGATGCACAAGTTTTAATTGAGAATTGAGAATGTTGTGAATAAAAAATATCAAAATGAAATTTAGTCCAAATTTTAACTAAAGTTTTTGACACAACCAACTGTTCCTCTAATTCTTCTCCTTGCAAAGCAAAGAGGGCAAACCAAACTTGGAATTGTGACAAAATAATTATTTTATAGCAGAGAACAGGTTGATTAGGACATTGATGATTTCTAAAAGTATTGCTAAATCAAGATTTTAACCTTTGCCCCTTGTTCTTTGCTATAGTTCATAATTTGGTCATATATTCTTGAACCCATCGAATTGCTTCTTTTTGATTGCTAATTTTTTCTTCAATATAAGCAATTTGTATTTGGGTTAATAGTTCACCAATTAGAGGACTAGGGGATAGTTGCAATGATTTGATGAGGTCATTACCTGTTAATAATGGTTGTGGATGGGCTACTTTGTCTTGATTATCACAATGACGATCGATTAACATTGTCATTAAATCTTCAGGTAAATTATTAGCAAGGGCGAAAATAGCTAAAATAGGTAAGACTTGACCAACTAATTGAAAGAAAAAATATTGACTTTTTAAACTCTTCTCAAAGTTTTTCTCTTTTAAGGTAGGAATATTTTTTAGTACTGTCGTAACTGTTTTAATTTCTTGACGGGAATATTTTAGATTAGTTAACTGTCTATCCGCAATTTCAGGATTTGTATCCGTTAAACAAACTAATTTGGCTAAACCACGCCATTGTGATTGAATAGGCAACAACTTACTATGACTATTTTCTAATAATTCGATCGCTTTATCGATTTTATGAAGTAAATTTATTTGTAAAAGGGTTAGATAGGGAAAAAAAACAGATAATAAATTATCTTTAAAAGCTTCAGTTAACCATTTACTACCTCTGATATTACCCAATAAATATCCTAATTCACTATTAATTCTTTCAGAAGCGACATTACTTAACAACGGAGCTAACTCTTTGATAGTCAGACGAGTATTCTCTTCAATGGTAAAATCAAGTTGACAAGCTTGACGATAACCTCTTAATAATCTTAAAGGATCTTCTTGCAAATTCCGTGGGGATATCATTCTAATTATCCCTTGCTGTAAATCTTTTTGTCCTTGTAATGGATCAATTATTTTGTTATTTTGACCATCAAATGCGATCGCATTAATAGTATAATCACGACGAGATAGATCAGTAGTGACATTATCACCTTCTTGTTGAGCAATATCAATAGTAGCAGAAGGAAAAACCACTCTAGCAATATTTCTTTGTTGATCTAAAACCACAAAACCAGCATTATATAAATTAGAAATTTTTTTGGCGATGGAAATAGCAGAATGGGGAGTCACAAAATCTAAATCTAAATAATCCCTTTTACGTTCTAGTAAAACATCCCTAACTGCACCACCAACTAAATAAGTATTTTCAGGAAATAAGTCTAGAGAGAAAGGTAAATTGATTGCTAAAAAATTATCTAAAGACATAATTTAATGGAGAATTGAGAGCTGAGAGTTGATAATTAACAATTAAATGCCATTCACTTTGAGATATGAAGTTTTAAATAGCTTCTAAATTGGTCACTTCCCAAAAAATTAAGTTAGAGTAGCAGATAAATATAGAATGCTTTATTCTGTATTCCACATTCTCTATTGTGCTATATATCCATAAGGGAGGAGTTTATGTGTATTTGTATAAACTGCCAATATGTCGATCGCTGTAATACATATTATGCTGTAGAAACCCAGCATCAACAAAAACATCTTACCGAAAAACCTGAATTTGAGCCAGAAAAGCCATCAATTAATGTCAATATTCGTACTGATAGCGATTGTATTGAAATTGAATGGGATGTAGTTGGTTGTGAAAGCTTCACCGAAGATATGGGTAAATGGGCGAGATTACGCCCTGGAGAAGCAATTCCCACCTAAACCGTAGAATTGATTAATTTTAGTTTAGTAAAAAGTATCTAAATCAAGAGATTTAGAACCACCTTCTAATAATTGAACTATCAATTTCTTCAGCTGACTCCAAACTAATCCTGCGGTTAAGAGGGTTAAAGGCCCGGCTAAACCAAAAGATATTGCTCTGTTATAGAGAAAAATTTCTAAACCTGCAGCCAAAAAGACACAAATACCAACGCAAATACCAAAAAAAGGTAATAAAAAGCGTGACATTTGGGATAAATCTGTAGGCTTACTTTTTTGAACATCTTTTTGCCATTGTTTAACCTGTTGTTTTAAAGTTGCATCAAAAGCTAAACCACAGGTAATACCGATAAAAAATCCAAAAAACAATAAACCCAGAGGAGGTTGTGGTAAATAATACATACTTTAAAGTGAATAATATAATTTAATAACTATTTGTTACAAAATATTAACACTATTCGTACTCAAGATAATAGTTAAAGCTGGCTGAAAAAGTTCGATTTAAAGAGTTAGGATTCACAATTGAGGAGTTACCAAGTCATTTAAAGTGATTGAAGTCTGGTAGTCCTTCAAGTTTGAAATGATAGATTATGGTAGCAAGGGGAGAAGGGAGAAAAGCTTCGGTAGTGACGTGGCATTGCTACGTCACTACAGTACATCAATAATTCTCAATTTTATTGACCCTTTATAATTATTCTTCTTCCACAATAGTCGAAGGAGTAGAAGGGGTAATTCGCTCGATTAATTTAATTAATTGATCACCTTTTTCTAAAGAAGTGTCTTGAATAAAACGAATTTCAGGAGTATGACGAAGGCGAATTTTTTGACCTAAAGATTTTCTCACAAAAGAAGTACAAGCTTTTAAACCTTCCATCGTTTCTTTTTTGGCGGCATCTGTACCATAAATACTGACAAATACTTTCGCATGTTGTAAATCTCCAGATACTTCCACTTGGGTAATACTTACCATACCTGAACCGACCCTATCATCTTTAATTTCGCTAATTAACATTAGACTAATTTCTCTTTTTATCAAAGAAGATATTTTTTCTAGACGACGAATATTTGCCATTTTAAATTTTTGAGTCAATAATAAAGTTTATTTATAACGTTTCCCAGATTCATTGGATATAGACGAATTCTGAGGGTTGTTATTTATATATAGTCAATTAAGAATGAATATCCATTAGCATTCTGACTAAACGGCACCTAATCCTAACATTGCTTTTAGAGTGAAGTAAAGGAAGCAAAAACTACCGACTAAAAAACCACATAAAGCAGTCGCTGTCACAGGATTTTTAAACCATGGTTTAATTTTTTCCCAAAAGAAGATAAAAATTCCTAAGGCTAAACTAATCATGTAGCGGGGGTAACGTAAAACATTTTCAAAAAAACCATTCATAATTATTAAATATTTTATCTAAGTATTTATTCAGTTATATTTTAAGTCATCAGAATCATTTTTTTCTTCAGAAATTGATTAAATTTCTATGGATTTCAATTGGTTATTATTCATTTTCATCGGTTTTATTTCTGGTGGTTTAGCTGGTTTATTGGGAATAGGTGGTGGAATTGTTTTAGTTAGTTCTTTACAGGCTATCGGTTTTAGCTATTCAGAAGCGATCGCAACTAGTAGTTTGGCAATTATCATCACCTCTTTTGCTGGTAGTTATCAAAATGTGCTCATGGGTTATCTCAACATCAAAAAAGTTATAACCTTAGCTTTCCCAGCAATGATTGCTAGTCTAATAGGAACTACTTTAGTAAGTATTATAGCAGAAAAAATATTACAATTTTGCTTCGGTTTATTATTATTAATTAATATTTATTTGACCTATTTAAAACAAAGTAAATTACCTCAAAATAATGATCAAAAAAAGATTAAAATCAATCAAAATTTAGCTATTTTATTTACAGGAAGTTGAGCAGGAATTTTAGCAGGTATATTTGGTGTCGGTGGAGGCTTAATTTTAGTTCCATTTCAAATGATTTTCTTAAATGAAAAAATCAAACCAGCAATTCAAACTAGTTTAGGTGCGATCGTTTTTACTTCTATTTTTGCTAGTATTGGTCATTACCACAACGGAAATATACTCTTTATCCCTGGTATCTTAGTTGGGATTGGAGGTTTAATTGGGGTACAAATTAGTACCAGATTTCTACCTAAAATACCCGATAAAAATGTACAACTGCTATTTAATACTTTGTTAATTTTATTAGCAAACTATTCATTTTATTTATCTTTTAATAATAGTTAAATTTTTCTTGTTGATAAATTAGGGAATTTTAACAGGACGAGGAGCATCAGGAATAGGAACTAAATGAATAAATTAGATTGTTTTATCGCGACAAATTCATGGATAGGAATTTGGGGCGAACGATTTGATTCTGTCATTATGATGTTATTTGATATAAATAGTTTAGTAACCTACAATGGTGGACAATAAGACTTTCCTCTCGCAGGATAGAATTTACTTAAAATAATAAAATATTTTTTAATATAAATTAAATTAATTAGAGTTTTTCACCAAAGTTCAAGACTTTTTATGAAAAATACCAATGATAATTATATATCATCCATTTTACATCAATGGATGACTCAAGCCCAGATTAATAACTATGGAGAATTAAGTAGTTTAGCTGGAGTATCCTTGTTGCAATTTTATCGTTTAAAAAATGGTTTATTGGACAGTACTCCTTTAGGAATTTTAAAAAAAATTGCTGATGGTTTAAATATTTCTGTTCATACCCTAATCGATGATTTAAGCGAGAATAAAAATCTATCATCATCAGATATTGAACAGATAGAGTCAAATCTCAAATGGGAATATCAACAAGAAGCAATTTCTATTTTAGAGTCATTAATATTGCAGTTACCGACATTTACTCATGCCGTTGAAAATAATTCTAATTTACCTGCGAGCAAACTAATACCTTTACTTGAACCATTAAAGGAATTATTATCCCAATGGGATATTGAAACCATTGGCAATGTAGGAGAGATAGTTTCTTATAATCCTCAAGAACATGAGTTAATGGACAATAATAATAATTTGGATAAGATAGAAACACAATCAGTCAAAATACGTTATGTTGGCTATCGACACCAAGATAAATTACTTTATCGTGCTAAAGTTTGTTCTGTTCTCGAACCATAAAATACTTGTTTGATAATCGTTTTCAGTTAATCATCTACCGTCGATAAATCTGAAAAATGCTATAAATTAATTATTTATCCAAAATGACATTAACTCCAACTCACAATCTAGAAATTCTGACTATGGGTTTTCATGCCTTATCTGATAATATTCGTTTACAAGTTTTAGATTTGTTACGTACTAGGGAATTGTGCGTTTGTGAAATTACCCAAATACTTGATATTCCTCAATCAAAATTATCTTTTCATTTAAAAACTCTTCGTGAAACAAACTTAGTCAACAGTCGTCAACAAGGACGTTGGACGTATTACAGTTTGAATTTATCTCAATTAGTTATCCTCGAACAATATTTGGCAGAATTTAGACGTTCGACAATTTTATCTCCAACTCGTGTTTGTGAAGAGTAAATAGAAATTGGGGAAAAAGTAATAAATAGACTGATGATGATGAATTTAGAATGTAGAAACAAGAAATTAATTAAGCTTATTTAAGTTAATAGTTGACGACGTTTTTGTTCAAATTCATATTCAGAAATTAAACCTTCTTGACGTAATTTTTCTAGTTCTCTTAAGGCTGTTGCTATTTCGTTCATTTGTTGTGCAGGTAATGTGTTTTGATTGTTAGCAACTATTAAATGAGGATTAAAGCGTTGATCAAATCGTTGTTGATTTTGAGCTAAGTATAAGACTATATCGATCGCACAAGCAATTCTGCCCATGGGATTTTGCCAACCAATAACGAAGTAAATAATACCCCATAGAGGCTGACCTAAATAAAACTTATGTAAACCAGCAAGGGGAATAGAAGTAACTGCACCTAGTAAAGCTAAACTAACAGCAAATATTTTCTTTTTTGGTTTTGTCGTTGAATTGTTCATGATTCTCTGTTTACGGAAATCCGTATGTGGTTCACAATCAGGATAATCTTATAATTGAGTTGGGCGAAACCGACTTTTTTTTAAATATAATAAGCATATATTATCAGCAAGGTGTAAATATGGGATTTTTTGATTCAGAAGTGGTGCAACAGGAAGCCAAACAACTTTTTCAGGATTATCAATCTTTAATTCAGCTAGGTGGAGAATTTGGTAAATTCGATCGACAAGGGAAACAAATCTTTATTGATAAAATGGAAAATATGATGGAAAGATACAAAATTTTCATGAAAAGATTTGAATTGTCCGACGATTTCACCGCTAAAATGACCGTCGAACAATTAAAAACTCAGTTAAGTCAATTTGGAACTACCCCAGAGCAAATGTTTCAACAAATGAATATGACTCTCGAAAGAATGAAAAAAGAAATCGAATAAGAACAGAAATTATCTATTTAGTTCGGTTTTACTCCCAACAGAATAATTGCGGAAACTGGTACATTGTAATTGTCGCCAATGATTATTAATCAAACCAGACTAAAAATTAGAGGTTAAAAGTTATGAATTATAAATCTAACCGTAATACTAAATTTTTGAATCAAAAACACAGAGAGAATAATTTTCTACAGTATATTCAATCTCTTAGTCGAGATACAATCACTCACCTATCTAAACCTAATTCTCCAGAAATTCTTCAGGTAATGGAACACAACATTATTGGTATGTTGGGTAATTTACCTTCTGACAACTTTAATGTGATGATTAATACTAGTCGAGAAAAGTTAGGTAAGCTATTAATTTCAGCGATGATGAGTGGCTATTTTCTACGTAATGCTGAACAAAGAATGGATTTTGAAAAAGCATTATTAATTACAAATCCAGAGGATGAACAACAAGATGATTAATCTCTAGAATAAATTCTGAAATTATGTGGTGCTATAAAGAATCGTTCAGATGAAAAAATTATATAGTGAAGCATAGATAAATGATCTAATAACTTATTGAAAACCATTGAAGTTCAAGTTCTGGTTAACAAATTCATGACCATGAATCGGTTTCGGTGAGAACAATAAATGAATTAAAGTATTTTGGGTATTGTGATGCTAAAAGTACTACCAACCCCTAGCTTGCTGTGGACTTCTATATGACCATCATGTAAATCGACACAACGTTTGACGATCGTCAGTCCTAATCCTGTTCCTTGAATATTATCAGAATTACTAGCTCGAGTAAAAGGTTCAAATAAATAAGGTAAATCTTCAGCAGGTATACCAACACCTGAGTCTTTAATTTTAAAAGAAATTTCTGTGTTTGTCGAAACAAGCTCAAGGAGAATTTGACCCCCTTCAGGAGAATATTTTATGGCATTAGAGAAAAGATTTGTGAGTACATGCCACAACAGATGTTTATCAACTAAACCAATACATTCTTGTTGATGTTCAAATTGAAACTGATATTTTTCTCCCGAACCAAATTGTAAGGTTTGAATCAAGTCTTGGCAAAAATCGACTATGTCCACTGAAGTTGGCTTCAATTCAATCACGGTGTTTTCCGTACGAGCCATAGTCAAAATATCTTCTAATAATAAATTAATATTTTTCGCCGCTTCTTCTATATAATTAAAAGCTTTATTTACTTGTTCAGGAGAACATCGATTGTTAACACTACAATTTCGTAGTAGTTGAGTCCAGCCGATAATATTAGTTAAAGGATTACGAAATTCATGAACTGCCATGGAGAGATATTCAGATTTTAGTTGTTCGGTTTCTTCTATTTGAGTGGAAGAAGATTGAATATTGGTAAGAGTTTCTGGTTTTATTTTCTGTTCTAATTCATGACGAGAAAGAGACATTTCAATGTTAGCTTGAAGTTCTTTTACTCGAAAGGGTTTTAGTCAATACCCAAAAGGTTTAGTTACCTTTGCTCTATTCAAAGTATCGTCGTCTGCATAAGCTGTCAAATAAATTACGGGTATATTAAATTGAGTTTGAATATGTTCTACTGCCTCAATACCGTCCATCTTCCCTTGAAGCATTATATCCATTAAAATTAAGTGGGGTTGTTGTTTTTTGGTTATTGCGATCGCATCTTCCCCTGAGGCTACTATTCCTATCACTGTATAACCAATCTTCTCCAACTTACTAGCAATATCTTCAGCTATAATTGCTTCATCTTCAACAATGAGAATTTCAATGAAAGACATGTTTTAAACCCCTTTAGTTATATATATATATTGGGGAAAAGTAATTTTAAATATAGTACCAATACCCTTTTTACTATTAATCTTTAATATTCCTCTAATTTGCCATGTTAAAGCACGAATAAGCCTAAATCTATTACTAAACTAATTCCATTATACTGAACTTCAATGGATAACTTATCATCAACCATAACAGAAAAATTGATTGAGATCATCTGAGTCAGTTGTTGAGGAAAAGTCTATTTAGGGCTTAGAGGACGTTTCAAAAGTATGATTCACTAGTGAAAATGCCCCCTAGCTCCTAATTATGGCGGGGCTGTTTCATTTTCTAATTTGTCGTGAGAACAAGGTAATCGGTAATAGGTTTTGACGAAAAATGACAAATATCAAATTTTTATCTACTGGTCAAAAAACTTAGAGCCTAAAATCGACCTAAGCTTTATCCTATAAGATTTATCGATTGAATGTATCAAAGACTTTAAAACAGTCCTACCCAATTATGGGGGACTTTCTTCTCTTTTTTCCCCAAGCTATAACTATTTTTGCCAAGCGGGATGAGCAAATAAAGCATCAATAACTCTAACCCCTCTTAGTTGATTTGATAAAGGTAAATGCCCTATTGGAGCGCTTAAATCCCAAATAAATTCTTGAGGATATTTTGTCCATTTGTTACCTTCTTTCCACTTCAATTTCGTCCATAATTGAGTATAGTTTTTACCTAAAGCTAACCATATCTGACGTTGAATTTTATAACCAAATTTTCCTTCTGAATATACTTGCCATAATAGATCGATCGTCCCTAAATCGGCAATGGGAAACTTTTCGATTTCAGTAAAATAAACCCACTTTCTTGCGATCGCAGTTGTTCCCGCCAATTCACATAATTTCACCCTAGTTAAAGCATCTGCCTCTTGAAATTTTTGCTCAACTAATAATTCTTGCAATTCTTGATAGTCTATATTTTTTTCTGAGTTTAAACTAACTAATCCATCGGGAAATTTTTGCTCTAAAAAATTATGATTTACTTGCTCATCGCTCTTTTTTAATTGAAGAAAAATTGTTCCTATGACAGTGTTCATTTCTCCCTCATAAGAGTCTAGAAACTCTCTTAAAAATTGATATCCCTCTTCCCCCTCAGTAATTATTGTTTCAATTAAAGGAAGTTTATTTTTATCAGAAGTCTTAATAAATTTTTCTTTAAGAGTGTCTAACTCAATCATTTTTATATTTTTTTATTATTATAAAATAAAGATATATATTCTTAATATAATATTTCTTATAAACCTTTTTATTTAGCAATTACTTCATTACAAGAAGTTGCCACCAAAAAACACGAATGATGTATCATTCATTGTCAATTAACCAGAAAAAGAAGTTAGGTAAAGATAAGTACAAATAATAGCGAACAATGCACCAATCAAAGTATTAATAATATTAACAATTTCGTTAGTTAACCAATTAAATTTTTCTTGTAAGGTCGCACCAATTACACTTTCTAAATTAGTGGCTATAAATGCCGCTAAAATACAGATGACGATCGCTACACCATCTATCATGTTAATCGACCATGCTAAAATGGCAATCACCACACTAGCTATAATACCAGCTAAAGTACCTTCTAAACTAACTGCACCTTCTGTTCCTCTAGGTACTGGTTGAAAAGTTGTAATTAAGAAAGTACGTTTGCCATAAACTTTACCAATTTCGCTGGCACAAGTGTCAGACAGTTTGGTGGCAAAACTAGCTACATAACCAATTAAAAACAATGATCTGTATTCGGGAAAGATAACAGATGCGATCGCACACATCGTGGCAATTAAAGCACTACCCCAAACGTTTTCAGGTCCTCTTTTTCCTTCTCTTTTTTCAGCAATTCCCGCGGCCATTTTTTCTGCCATTCCCACACGAGTAATGGCAGAACCAGCTAGAAAATAAAACATCACCACCAAATAACCTGGCCACTGTAAACAACCCCAAACTATTACTCCTAAAAACCAAGCATGAAGATAACCCATGACGGTGAGTAGTTTTTTGAGGGAAATTAAACCAATGAGTAATAAGAAGGAGTTGAGACAAATAGCAACTAACCAAGGATGAGACACAATCAAGTCAAGGTTATTCATAAGTTATTCGTTGTATATGATTATCCACAAATGTTGGTTTTAAACAGTGACAGGTTCGGATAAATAACCTAATTCTTGTAAACTAGCAAAGACTTTATTTATACTCTCATCTAATTCTTCTAAGTCTGTACGACATTCAATTTCTGGACTAGTTGGAGGTTCATAAGGATCGCTTACACCTGTAAACATTTTTATTTCACCAGAGCGAGCTTTTTTGTATAATCCTTTAACATCTCTATCTTCGCAAACGGATAAAGGTGCATTCACAAATACCTCGACGAAATTACCAATTTTCTCTTTTACTTCTTCTCTTACTCCACGATAAGGAGAAATAGCGGATACAATTACAATGACATCATTACGAGTTAACAAATCAGCGACAAAACCGATACGGCGAATATTAGTGTCTCGATCTTCTTTACTGAAACCTAAACCTTTGGTTAAATTAGTACGAACGATGTCTCCATCTAAAACTTCTATTTTATAACCCTGTTCTTTTAATTTCTTTGCGACTTGTTCGCTAATGGTGGTTTTACCAGCACCACTTAATCCTGTAAACCAAACCGTTACGCCTTTTTGTCCCATGACTATTGTATAAATATTTTTACTAAAATTTAATCTGCTCTAAAGTATTGTACAAGCGGTAGTTATTCCACACAAGCAATTTTGAACTATACCAACAAACGAATTTATTCGGACAAATTGAATTGTTCTAAGCTTATAAAGATTAAGTTATATTTGGAACAAACCACTAGAGTCGATCGCATTTACATCATACAATAACCTCATTTCAGAATGGGAGCCCACAGCTATATTATTCTGGCATGATTGATTTTAAACTAGCTAAAGCAGACCAACGATCGTCTTTTGTGATCTCATCGTTATTATCTTCTTCTGGTGAAGGTGGCTGACAATCATTTCCACAAAGATTTCTCAACGGCATCGCCAGAGATAGTTGTTCATAAATCCATGACTGAACAATCAATTCTCCATTGGGTGGCAATGTTTCGGATAAGTCTTCGGTCACTATTTCTCTTTCTAAGGGTAAAGAAAAATTATCAGGTGGATGTTGTAGAAGGATTATTTCTGTAGTGTCCACTGTCAAACGATAATTAAAAGTTTGTAAACAGCGATCACAAGTTAAGGTTAAAATCGTATCTGCTTTTAAAGTTATTTCTAAATAATTGTGACTATGGGTGACTCGAAAACTGCCTTTAACAGGGGTTAAAGTTTCTAACTCGCTAATATAATCATTAAGCTGAAATTCATATGTCCGTTCGGGCATTTTCAGCAATTGTGGAATAAATATATTGTCCATAGGAACTTCTAAAATAATTGTCTGTGTAACTAAAGTCAAAGGCAGATTAAGATAATCACCGATAGTTTAAATGATTATCTTGAATTTCTTCTGACCTTAATTTAATTTGCTGAAAGATTGTTCGTTCAAGTTGATTAAATCTTTATTAACGTAACTTGATAACTAAACGACGATCAGGTTCATTTCCTTGACTTTCTGTCGATAAATCTCCCGATTTCTCTAAAAAGCTATGAATTTGACGACGTTCCACAGAAGATAAAAAGCGAATTTCTTCGGAAACTCCTGTTACACGTACTTTATCCGCGGCTCTTTGTGCGATCGCCATTAATTCTGCTTGACGACGAATACGATAACCATTTAACTCTACGGTAAAAAATCTTTGCGTTCCTTCTTCTGTATTTATATTGAGTAAAACATTAGCTAAATATTGAATAGCATCTATCGTTTCTCCTTTTTGACCTGTTAAATTCTCGATAGTTTTAGCATTTAAACTTTTTTCATCAATAGTAAGCCAAGAAGAAAGTATTTTTTCTCCATTTTCTTCAATTCTACCGAGGTTAACAGTAGCTGAAACGCCCATTAACTGCAATAAAGTTTCTAACCATTTCTGTCCTCGTTGGATTTGTTCATCCATAATTAATTTAAAATTCCGTAACTATGATTTGACTAGGATATTGCATAAGGATTTAAGCGTCCACAATTCAAATTATTAGCAAAAAACTACGAATTGTAAGAGGGATTTGCCTAAAAATAAAGTATCAGTCGATCGAACTTATAAAGCGGATGACTGATAGCTATAGGCCAATGGGATCTGGATTATTTATTAATCTTTAATCACTGAATCCTTATGATGTTTTTTCTTTCTTTTTGCCACTTTTTTTCTCAAAAGGAATCGCGGTTCTTCCTTTTTCAGCTTTTTGCCTGTCATCCACTATTTTCTGGATGTTTTCAGGTAAAGGTTCTCTGGTTAAGATCAGAGTTTGAATTGTTTGGAAAATGTTAGCTATGACAATATACATTAACACCCCTGCTGGTAAGGGGAAAAATAAGAACATACCTGAAAAAAGAATCGGTGTAATCTTATTAATAGATTGTTGTTGGTCATTTCCACTTTTGGGTTGTCCTGCGGCAGATAATTCTTGGTTAAGATAAATACCAAAACCAAAGAAAATAACCATCAAGAGTATATCCCAATTGATCGAACCATCATCACTAGTAACTCCAACTCTTCCCAATGCTTTAATAAAGAGAAAACCTTGATCAGCAGCAATACCAGGGATGGTAACTTTAATGCTGGCTTCTCCTGAAGACAATGCTTCGATTACACCTTGTTCATTAATATTAATTCTTTCTTGACCTTTGGTGATTTCCCAACGTGGTTTTAAGGACTCACTATTGTTATATTCATCAATCAATTCTGAGAAGGATTTTCCTTGAGCCGTTTGTAATAGGATAGGTTCTTTTTCCCCTATTACCAACTTATTGCCCGTTGGTAAAATAGCCGAAATTTTTCTGTGATCACCATCAGTTACAAACACATTTTGGGATTTAATTTCTACGGCTTCAGGTTGAATTCGCTCGACTTGTTCTTGGGGAAAAACTTGTAAATCTACGGTATAGTTAATATCCGCAAATGGTGATCCTCTTAAAGTAGCAAATAATGCAAATAAAATCGGCATTTGTAAAAGTAATGGTAAGCATCCTGCGAGGGGATTACCAAACTCTTGCATAATTTGGCCCATTTCCTCTTGTTGCTTTTGAGGATTGTCTTTATATTTAGCCTTAATCTCTTCTTGTCTTTGTTTCATTAATGGCTGAGTAATACGCATTTTCCTCATATTGCGGATTTGTCCCGCACTAAGAGGATAAACGGCAAATCGTACCACTAATGTGAGTGCTACGATACCAAAGCCATAACTAGGCACAATCCCATAGAAAAAATCTAGGATTGGCAACATTATGTTAGTGGATATAAAACCTATACCAAAATCCATTGTGATCTCGTTTGCTTTACTATAACTTTTTTAATTGTGATCTGAAATAACTATTAACAAATAATTTAACGCTTCATTATTGAAGACAAATTGTCAAGAGAAAATTTTATTTGGCGATCGCCTCTAAAGGTCTGCCTGTTTTATCTGCTGCACGTTCGGTAATATAGTCATAAATTTGGCGAAATTTGGGTAAAGCTCGCATTTCTAAACGACTTCCGTCTTTGAGGGTCACAACAATATCACCCCAAAAACCAAGACCTCTGGCTACTTTTTTGACTAGAACTACTTCTGAATAGATAATATCTGTACGATCTTTACCCATCCAACCTCCACTAACTGATATACGACGATCGGTAAAACGATAACGTAACCAGATAGCGCGGACAATAGCGCCCACAGTCAAAGGTAAACAGATAACTGTAAAAGCTAGTAAAACATTTATGACTAAATCCCCCAGATGAGGTCCACCTTCATAAAAAACTTCTTCTCTAATACCCATGAATTATTTCTGCTTTAATTAACAACTTCTCTAATTCTCTCAAAAAATGTTCATATTTGCATTCTTTAGCTTCTGCTTTTACAACAATGACAATCATCCAAGAAGAAGATAGTCGTGGTAATAGACAGCGAAATATACTTCTAATTTGTCTTTTAATACGATTGCGAACGACGGCTTTTTTGCTTACTTTGCGACTGATAGAAATGCCTATTTTGGTGTCAATAGGTTCTGTTTCTAATGGTGTATCCGCTCGAAAAGCCCTCAGAATAAAATAACGACTAGAGCGGCGAATACCTTTCTTGTAAACAGTTTGAAAGTCTGAACGCCGTTTCAGCCGATGTCTTGATGGTAGTCCCACCTATTTTTTATACTAATTAAATAAAAAGTTAGAGATGATTTCTGTGTATGTGTCACGATAAATTCGAGCGTCAAATAGACAGACTAAACAGCAAGTCTGTTTCTACCTTTTTTGCGACGTGCTTGAATCACTTTACGACCATTTTTGGTTCTCATTCTACTACGAAAACCAGAAGTTCTTTTTTGTTTTCTTCTCGTTCCATTTAATGTATGCTTACTCAATTTTTTATCCTCCTATTTTCTTTTTTTCTGATGACGAAAAAAACTACCATTTCACATTATAAATTAAATACCTTAACCTCGTCCAGATTTATCTTCATTTGAGGATTTCTCGAGTCCAAATCCGTCTAAGATACTCCGCTCAATCAATATTTATTTGTTTTATGTTATTATTGTTGTATATATGAATATACGTTCATATATACATACAAAGAAAAAGGAGGAAATTAAAAATGGCAAGTACAACAGTTAAATCAATTCAATGTAGTTGTTCTTCTTGTGTATGTGTTGTAGATCCAAATAATGCGATCGTCAAAGAAGGAAAATACTATTGTTGTCAAGGCTGTGCTGAAGGTCATGTGAATGGTAATGGCTCTGGAAATAGTGGCTGTGGATGCAACAGTTAAACAACTGGCAAAAAATAAATGAGAACTTAAAGAGGGTCATTCATCCGTTTCAGCTAAATGTTCAAGCACAGAATAGTATAAATCTAAGACGTGATGATCTAAAAGACGGTAATAAACTTTACGCCCTCTTTTTTGATAGGCCACCAGACGCATTACTTTAAGAGTTCTTAGTTGATGAGAAACTGCCGATTCGCTCATGTTTAAAGTAGCGGCTAAATCACAAACGCATAATTCTTGTTGAGCTAAAATAGACAAAATTCGCAAACGATTAGAATCACCCAAGAGGCTAAAAAATTCTGCCATTCTTTGAGCTTTGTCGATGTCTAAAGTTTTATGTTGATATGTCTCAATTAAACCCGATTCAACGCCATGAGGAGAACAAGATATTAGGTCAGTTTCTGAAAAGCTTGATTTGACGACTGATTTAGGTACTTTCATTCTTCATTCACAATGGTTGATTGGTTGATTCAACTATTGTAACTATAACAGTCTGTCTGGTGATCCATAAAATTGACGATCAAAAATCAACTACAGAAGATATTGCTTGAACCATTGAGCAACCTTATTAAATTCTCTACCATAGAGTTTTTCTCGTATCAAAAAGCGATCGCTTAACATTCATAAAACTTTAATTAACGACTTGAGATCAAAATAAAGACTCATCAACTTTATCCTCTGAAAACTTCGTCTAGCAAAGACTTATTAATTTGTCTGAATTGAAGATATTAAAAGTTTAGAATTAATAATTAACAATAATTTGAGAATGATCAACTTTGCTGTGAAATTATTTGTTGATAAAGAAGTATTTTTTTTTCCAGCGTAGATGAAGAAAAAGTCTTAGTAATATATTCATTCATATCAACAGATAAACTTTTTTCTCGATCGCTCTTAAAGGTATTATCAGTAATATCGATAATATAAGGTTGCTTGTTATTTGTCCGAAGATGTGTCCGAATCCAATCACAAGCCTTCATACCATCAGTATCAGACATTTGGATATCCATTAAAATGAGATCGTAATTTACTTTTTGTACTATTTCAATTACTTCTGAATAATTCGTTGCTAAATCAGCTTGATAATCGAATTTTTTCAAGACCAATAAAACAGCTTTGCAATTAGGGAGATTATCATCAGCAACAAGAATATTAATCTTAGAGGGAGAAACAGTCTTGGAAGAATTAATAATATCAGTGGATACATCTTGACTAACAGAGGATTTAGGTAAGGGTGCGACAATGGTAAAGTAAAAAATTGAACCTTCATTCTCCCCACTTTGTAGCCAAATTTCACCTCCCATCATCTCAACAAGATATTTACTAATAATTAATCCTAAACCAATCCCACCATATTGACGAGTAGAAGAACTGTCCAATTGAGAGAAAACTTTAAATAAATCTTTTTGACGATTTTTAGGAATCCCAATACCTGTATCCCTGATCTTAAATAATAATTGGTAAACAGAATTATTATTCTGCGTTTCTATCTTCTCTGCCATGAGAGTGACAATTATTTCTCCCTCATGAGTAAATTTTAGGGAATTTTTAATTAAATTTAAGAGAATTTGTTTTAAGCGAAAAGCATCACCAATAATTTGTGCAGGAATAATACCCTGTGGTTTAAAAACTAAATGTAAACCTTTGTTTTCTGCTTCTGCTGCAATACTTAATGACTCAATTACATTTTTGACGCATTCTTGTGGTGAAAAACACTGATTATTTAATTCTAATTTATTGAACTCTATCTTAGAAAAATCGAGAATATCATTAATGATAGTTAATAAATTTTCACTACTATCAAAAATAATATCGAGTAAATCTTTTTGTTCTAAGGTTACAGATGTATCTTGTAACAGTTCAGTCATGCCCATAATACCATTCATGGGAGTCCGAAGTTCATGACTCATCATTGCCAGAAACTGATTTTTAGCAATGTTTGCCGCCTCGGCATCCTTTTTTGCAATTACTAATAAATTGTTATGAATTTGAGATTTTAATAACAAATCAATAATCCATCCCAAAAGACCTGATAATATGATGCCAATCATTAAAATTGTCAAGGGCATTGCTGAAGTATATTTTTCAATGAAGGAATTATTAGGAATAATAACTATTTGCCAATTAATTCCTCCATAATTAATTTCGATCGATTCTTGCCATTTTAAATTATCTTGAGGAGGAGAATAAATACTACTATGAATTAATTGTTTATCTTCATAAATAAAGAGTTGAAATCCTTTCCATCTTTGTAATCTTGATAAAGCATTAATAAAATTGGGTAATTTAAATATTTGGAGAATATAACCATCAAATTGATTTTGATTATTATTACTAAAAATTGGTGAATAAATAAAAAATCCTTTACCTCCTTTCTCCAAATTTATCGCTTTACTAATAAGGGTAGGGATGTTTGGCTTTTGAGTTGGTAAAACTGATTGATCCAGAGATTTTATAACTGTTTCAATATTTGTTCTTTGATTACGAGAATCTACTATCCACAATAATTTATTATTTCGATCGATTCTGATAAGAGCATCATAATCTCCATCGTATGGAAAATCTGTTTTGATTTGTTGAGATAGATGTACTTTTAAATCATTAGTAACTTGCTTATTACTATCGAATTTTTGTAAATTACCGACACGATAATCAAACTCTCTTTTAATTCGACTATTTAGGGAAATCAACTCAAGTTTTGCTAAATTTCTTACTTGATTATTTTCTTGATCTTTTAAAATATTAAATACATAAATTGTAATTAATGCTGCTAGAAACGATATTATCAGAGGAATGTAACTTTTATTTTTCCTCAAAGAATCTAAGTTTATGGTCATAAAAGGAAATAATCTTAATCCAATAAAATTAAGATTTCAAAGACTTTATTTAAAATACTCTAAGTCATTTAATCATAACTCAAAATCATTCTTGTTTAATTTCAATATTATTTTAACTATATTTTGGATAGTTTTCTCCATGATATTATAAGCTTTACAGAATAATTATTTGAGGAATAGTTCATCAAATAATTATTCACTTCTAAGCTAACTTGAATTTGATTTTTCATGATCAACAAAAATTCTAGAATAAGCTGATAGTAATGAAAATGTGTTACTGATTCATGACTATTTAAAATGTTTGCTTGTTTGACCATGGATTGCCCCTGATGTTTTTCTCACCACCTTGCATTTTTTTAAAAGTGTTGTTATAATTGGTAAATGTGTTAAGCAATCCTCGATAGCTCAGCGGTAGAGCAATCGGCTGTTAACCGATCGGTCGTAGGTTCGAATCCTACTCGGGGAGTTAAAAAAAAAATACTGTAATATTTCCTAGATCTTTTGATTCAGAAATTAATCATATTTATTATAGATAGTAAAGATTTTGAAAAATCAAACTCTATTATAATGTTTTTGTGATCATAGATAAAATTATTATGAGCAACTGAAATTATTAAATTAATTTTGGGAGTTTCAAGGATTATTATTAAAGATAAAATACTTCTAGTAACTTAATGCTGATAGGTAAACAGATGTTAGTCATTATTAACAGGTAAAAAACTCACAAAAATATATAAACCACATTCATTTTGAAAAATTGACTTTGTTTTGGAGAAAGAATTTTTGTTGTAGATGCTCAAAAGCTAGTTAGGTCAAAGAATCAGGTTAAATCAGATAGGATTAGAGAAGGTAAAATGTTCATATACGAACATTTTGAAAATCAGAAATAAAGCTATCAAAACAATTCATTAAGAGAAAAAAGTTTATGGGCAAATATTTTCAACAACGTTGAAGTTAAAAAATGAGTTTTTACTCTAATTAAAAACTGCTGTTGTGAAGATGAACGTGGTTTAGTTTCCAGTTTGGGATGCTCAGTCCTAAATTCGGTATGAGAATATGAGTTACTTTTAACGATTTATAACGAGATAATAAAAGCAAAAATTAAATTATAATGACACCAATAGGATTAGCTTTACATACAACCACAGGAGAATTAGGAGTTGCTTTAGTTAACAATCAAGGTTTATATCGTTGTCAATCATGGAATTTAGGTCGGCAATTAGCGAATGAGATACAACTTAAACTTGCTGAGTTCATTTTTCCTTTAGCCTGGCAAGATTTAGATTTTATCTCTGTGGCAAAAGGCCCAGGTAGTTATACTAGTACGAGGATAGGGGTAGTTACAGCAAAAACCCTAGCTCAACAATTACAAGTACCTGTTTATGGTGTTTCTACTTTAATGACGATCGCATGGTATTATCATCAAAAGTTAGAGAAAGGTCAATATATTGCAGTGGAAATCAAAGCTCATAATGAAGATATATTTGGTGCGATTTATCAATTTGTCACCGAAGAAAAAGAATTAAAAGTAATAGTTCCAGAGAAGCGATTTACCCAAGAAGAATGGGAAGATATAATTGAAAACAATAAAAAAGCTCATAATACTTTAATGAAAATTGATTCTCCTGAAAAAATAGCATTTACAGTAGAAAGTTTATTAGAGATAGCATTGATACGCAACATGAATTACGATAGGGATGGGGAATACAATTGGCAGAATTTAACTGTTTTTTACGAATAAATGAGGTAAATCTGTTGAAGCTTACTTTACTGTTCAATGACCTCATTTTAGATTCTGCATTACCCCATTGATAAAGTATTTGTAATCACTAGATTTGTTTATTATGCTATTTTAACAACAGGCATAATTGATTTTTATCTCACTTTCTTCTATTAAGACGTTTATACACATCATGAGTAACCCCCCATCTTCTTCTAATAAGCCTCCCGTTGATGAAATGGATTGGTATGCGATCGCTTGTAAAATTAGGAGTCAGAATAAAAAATTACAGCAGAAAATAAATAACTTAGAAAATATCATCGATGAACAGCAAGAAGTCATCAAAATGCAGGGGGTTCAAAACCAAGAATTTAGTGATATTATCGATGAACATGAACAAATCAAATCAGAACTCGAATCAGAACTTGATGAATATGAAGAACAAATTATTCAAAAAGATCAACAAATAGAAACTCAACAAGGAACGATAAGTCAGTGTATTCAAGAGTTGGAAAAAATTCAACAACAAACTGCTCGTTTAGAGAGAGAATGTTCTTTATTACAAGAGAACTATAATGAGGAACAAAATAAGCTCAAACAATTGGAAGCTGAGAACAAAGATTTACGCATCAGACTACAAAGACAACAAAGATATAATTTACAGTATAAAACTGCTTTAGATAAGTTTTTGGACACTTCTAGTTCTCATAGCCGTGAAAATCACGGACTAGGTATCAAATCGTGGTCAGAGAGTGGCTCAGAAAACAATAATATCGATATTGATGATGATGATGATAATAGTTTTGGTTTAAGTGATCCTGCTAATGTTTGGAATGCTGAATCATCTTTGGATTCAAAAATTCAGATTAATCAAACTGAATCTTTTGCGTCAAATAGTATAGAAAGTAATGATCCTCCATCTTCATCAGGAGAGACTCAAGAAGATAGTGAATCTCACCAAATAGAGGCTAAGGAAGATGATCATCATACAGAAGACAAAAAGAATAAGAATAAACTATTTATCAAACTACCTGACTTTGGACTTAAAAAGAAAAATGAAAAGTAGTTTATAGTTATCATAATCAATCAGCTTAACGTTAGTATTGATCGATCGCAGATAATTATCAATTAATCTAACTAGTTTGATTTTCCATATTTAGTTCCAGACAGTATCCCGCACCATAAATAGTTTTAATAAAGCGAGGACGACGAGGATCTGGTTCTAATTTTGTGCGTAAATGACGTACATGGACTCTGATGGTCTCAATATCATCGTTAGGATCATAGCCCCATACTTCTTTGAGAATATCACTCGGTGGAACGGTTTGTCCATGACGTTGTAAAAGACAATGCAATAGTTCAAACTCTAAATGAGTTAATTTAATTGTTTTTTCGAACCAAATCGCTTCAAATCTTTCGGGTACAAGAGTTAATGGTCCATAATTAAGTATTTCTGTATGTTTGGCGGTAGTGTTACCTCTTTCACTTCTTCTTAACAAAGCTTTCACTCTTGCCAACATTTCTTCTACTTCAAAAGGCTTTGTTAAATAATCATCTGCCCCAGCATTAAAGCCATCAACTTTATCTTTAGTTTGTCCCAATGCAGTCAACATTAACACAGGAATATTTAATGTTCTTTCATCTCTTCTTAATCTCTGGCAGACGGTAAAACCATCAACTTTGGGTAGCATTAAATCTAACAAAATTAAATCCGGTTGCATTTGTAAAGCTAAAGCTTGACCTTTGATCCCATCTTCTGCTTGTACAGTGTCATATCCAGCCATTTCTAAATTAATTGAAACTAATTCTGTTATTGCAGAATCGTCATCTATTACTAATATTCTAGACATTCTTATTTGTATAAATGAATTTTATTTTTTAAGTTTTAATTAATTTTTGCATTAATGCTTAACATTATGCCAGTTATCTTTCCTCTTTTTTTAAAGAAAAAGTTTTGTTAAGATTCTTGAACTTTAAGAGTTTTAGCAATGCTAAATTTCTCAAGTTAAAGAAAAGAATTTATAAAGAAATAATTCCTGACCATTGATTTTGTTTCCGATGAGTACGACGATAAGAAAAAAAATGTTCTGGGGTTTGATAAGTACAATAAGGTGCGATCGCAATTTGAGCAGATGATATACCTTGTTGTTGAATTTGTAAATTAATAGTTTGAGTTACATCTAATCTGAATTTGCCCTGTTGTGGATCAGGTAAAATAATTATATTTGGCAATTCCATTCCTTGACGAAGTATCTGTTCAGAATCTAAATTCTGACTATGAGCTATTACCGTTTTAACCACTTCAACGGCAACATAGTCGTCCACTTGATACATTTTTCCATTGATAGCAGGCCCCATAGCAAATAACAAATTTTCGACTTTACTGCCATGAGCTAAGAATAATGCGATCGCATGAGAAACAATATTTTTAGCAGTGCCACGCCAACCCGAATGAACGGCGGCAACTTTACCCGTAATGCGATCGGCAATCAATATCGGTGTACAATCAGCACTAGCAGACCAAACAGACTGTAGAGATTTGCTAGTAAATACGCCATCGCCTTCAACCAATTGTAGCTCAGATTGTGGGGTAATTTGTCGATCTATGGCATTGGTTGAGATAACGATATCACTATGAATTTGCTTTAATCGATAAACATCTGCTTCCTCATTGAGATGTTTAATTAAATTTATCGGTGATTGCTGAGGAAAATGATTGGAAAAAAAACCATGTTGCCAATCAGCTAATAATTGACAAGTTAAATAACTACCATGCTCAGTTTCTTGCCACTGCCACTGTGGATCATTATTAGCAATCATAATCATAAATCATGTATCCTAGATAGTTGTCAAAATAACAATACAAATTATTGTAATCGTAATTCATTTTTTTTTGAATTATCCGTTTACTAATTGTTCGATTATCTGGTTAACAGCCAAACCCCATCCTTGACAACCAGTAGCTTCAGCAACTTGCCAGTTTCTGCCTTGTAAGCCTGAATGTACTCCTTTTAGTCCAGGGATGATAATGGGAATATCCACATTTTCTAATAAACTTAAATCGTTGGGGCTATTTCCTAAGCCGACAGTAATTGTTTTCTCTGTTGCTAATTTATAGTTTTTCAATAACCATTTAACGGCGTTACCTTTACCTGAATTTTGACTGATTAAATGGGAAAAGCGATCGCCTACCACAACATTACACTGCTACAATGAAGCTGTTTCTAGTATTTAATCTGCCCGAATATTTTTTGGAGTCAAAAATGGTTCGGTAAAATCTCTAGGTTGGGCGAAATTTCCTTCGGCAACGGATAAACCTGTTAATTGGCAAATTTCTTCTACAGACAAATCACCAAAGCCAATCAAATTAGTTTTAAGAGTAGAACTCATCTGTTTAAGAATTACTCTGGCTTGCTCATAATTGAAACCTAACATTTGATAATGATAATGATCCTCTGTTACCATCTCAGGAACGCTGAAATGTTGCTCATCTTTATGCATAAAAATAGCACTGCCATTTTCGGTGATGAAAGGATCATTTAAACCAATTTCTCGACATAAAAAAGCGACTTCTGCTTTTGTTTTACTCGTTACGGGAATGATGGGAATTTGTAAAGACTTTAGTTTATCAATGGCAGGTAAAGCCGCATCATAACGATAGTCATCTTGATTAAGCAAAGTTCCATCAAGGTCAGTAAAAATTAAAACCATAACAATTGTAAATCTAAAATTATTGAGTGTCCCGTAATGTTCTACCAAAAGGGAACAAGGCAACAGGAATTAATTTAAAATGCTGTTGAGCGAAAGGAAGACCAATAAAATTACCCAAATTACATTTAAAGTTGTATTGATCAGATTACCAGAATCTGGGCTAACTACATTTTCTTTCCCAAAAGGGGTCATTGTGGAGATGCCAATTTTGATAGTTTGGATGCCAAAAGGAATACCCACGATGGTTGCACAAAGACTCAAGCCTCCGATGATATAGCCTAAACCACTGAGAAAACCACCGAAGATTAGCCAAATTATATTACCGATTAAACTCATGATAATTTAACAAAAATTAGATTAAATTTATAATAGCGATCATAACTTTTTAAGAATAAAAGCTGTAGAGATGACAAAATATGATTTGTTTTGTCAATTGTAGAGATATTCTATTGAATGTCTCTACGATGATACGTCGTTTGTATTTTAATTATTCTTTTTCGGCAAATTTTAAAGCGACAGAATTCATACAATAACGTTTTCCTGTGGGTTGAGGGCCATCCTCAAAAACATGACCTAAATGAGCATCACAAGCTTCACAAAGGACTTCTGTTCGTTTCATGAAAAAACTTATATCGGTTTTATAAGCAACGCTATCTTCTTTGAGAGGTTCCCAAAAACTAGGCCAACCTGTACCAGAATCGAATTTAGTATCTGAAGAGAATAATTCATTTCCACAGCAAACACATTTATATGTGCCTTCTTTTTTATAATCGTTATATTCTCCTGTAAATGCTCTTTCCGTACCATGTTTTCTGGTTACTTTAAATGCTTCAGGAGTAAGAATTTCTTGCCATTGGGCTTCGGTTTTTTTGACTTTGTCTACCATAATTTTGCGATCGAAAAAATATTGAAATTTAATTAAAATAACCATTTCATTTTATCATTACAGTCTAAATTCATAGGTGTGTTAATCACTACTCACCGTCAAATAAGATAATGAATTGTCTAGCACGAAAGCATCAGGTTTAATTAGACCTTCATTTGTCATATTTCTTTTTTCACCGAAAAAAACACCAATTTAGCATTAATTTTTTGCTTCTAAATTCTGTATTATAAATTTTTCTCTAACCTGTGATTTTTGCTATAAAAATCGGCTTAAGTCAAATTCAGTTGTATTATTATTATGGGGTTGCATTTCTTGACTAAGAATTAGTAAAATCCTTTCACTATAATCGATCGCACCTTGTAATTTTTCTTGTAATTTAGCCAAACCACCATTGGCGTATTCTTCAAAGATGGTAATTATTTCAACTTCCCTATTAATATTACTCGAACAGATCGTTTCCCGATTATTAGTCTCTAATAAAGCTAATAAGTTTAACAATGGTTGATAACCACGAGAATTAAACACTTCTATACTAATGGGATTTGGTTCTTTTGCGATCGTCTGAAGAGGGATTTTTTGCTGATATTTTTTACCCAAACTAGCGGCAAAGACCATAATATCAGCATAAGTAGTAAATACACCCTGAGGATTCTCGATAGTACAAAGTAGATTTTGTAGTAAATCAGCCTTATCTTGGGCAACCCTTATTCTCATATTCTCAGCTATTTTGATCCATTAACAACCAAAAAGCGGCAAAGGATTCTGAATCAGGAGATGATTGAATCGCAAGGAAATGAACACCATTAGCGTCTTTTTTGGTTTGCTCAAATCCTTCTCCTTCGGTGACAGTATTTTTATCTGTGAGATTAGCTAAAACCCAACTATCACTAACTCCTGTTTCCAGACAAACACGAGGAAATACTCCTTGTTCTATTCTTAAATAGCTTAATTCTAATCCAGACATCCATGCAGCTAAAGGTAAAGCACGAGAAGAAAAAATAATTAATCCCGGAATTTTGGTATCAGGTTTAATCTCCGCCATTTCTAGAGGAAAAGCCTCATGGAAACTAATATCCCATTCATTCATATCTAGTAAATCACCAGCAGTTAAACTAACTAATGCCCACTTATCCTGTTTATCTCCTTTTAAAGCATCAGGTAAATTAATGGGATTAGTTTGAGGATATTGAATCGATACGGCTAATTTTACATTTTCATCATAGCCTTCTTGTTCAGGATAAAAAGAAGTTATTCTTTGATTAATCCATTTATTTAATGTATAGGTATGACGGGAAGGGAAAACAGGAATGCCTAAATCTTCACAACTTTTGAGAATCATATTATTCATCTGACGACGAAAAAAACGAACCTTACTGGGTATTTTACCTGATGAAGCGATCGCATTAGAAATTGCATCTTTAAGAGTGAGAGAATTAACCTCCGAATTAGAGCAAAATTGAGAATAACGAAATAAAGAATTTAGATCTGTATCTATATCAGTAGGGCTTTCACAAATTAAAACTTCCCATTTCTTTTTTTTATTTTCGTCTAATATAGGACGAGAATAAAAATCTAATTCCCAAATTGTTCCCATTGTATTTGTTTGTTTGGCTTATTGGCAGGTTATTGTAAACTATTTTTACTTTAGTTATAATAGCATTTGCTAGAGACATCACAAAAATGAATATCTATAGCTGAAAATTTTGAAACAGCTTAATTATTAACGTTAGTTGTTGAGGGTGCGACCTCGTTTTGATGTTTAAAGAAAAGCCATGAGACCTTTATCCTATAAGGTATTTATTAATTGATGAAATAAGACGATACTTTAGCTGATTTTATGTTTATAAATTCTCTGAAAACCCATTGGATATTGGATTAAAGCTCGAAGTGTATCAAATAAATGTCGCAGCCGTTGTTGAGCCTATCAAACCTCAGTAACTAAATTTGTTCGATGGAATGTCAACTATAAATTTCTAATGTGTATTGATTATTAGGTAGTCCTAAACAAGTAAGGAGGGTGCGACCTGTTAGTGATAGGATACATAGTATAAAACTTAAAAAGGCAAAAAGATGGGCGTTCAATTAGTCAGTGTAGAAGGGACACAAGTGAAAATAGAAATTACCATCGACTTGAGTCGTTCCATGTTAACCAGTGAAGAAAATATCCAAAAAAGTTTAAACGAAGCTGGAAATATGGCAACAGGAGAGGCATTAAAATATCTAGATACGGATGGTTCTCAAATCGAGATAGCTGGAGAACGGATGTATTGCAAAGCCAAACAGAACAAATCTTATCAAACACCTTACGGAAAAGTGGAAGTTAAACGTCATGTCTATCAAAAGGGAGGAGGAGGAAAGACCTATTGCCCGATGGACAGAGAAGCCAGAATAATTATCGCCTCAACGCCATTTTTGGCCAAACAAGTATCATCAAAACTAGCCTATGGCTCAGGATATCTCGGAGCAGTTGCGGTTGCCCTTTACCCCAAAGACTTAGGTTCTCAGAAGCGATGGCTAAAAGAAAGTTGTCATCAACTCAAGCATGAGGAGGGTGCGGCGGATTTGCTTTATCAACAAATGCTGGAGCTATGTCAATCTCAAAAACATAGCAAAGGAATTAAAGAGAAATTAGAAGCAGCAGTGACCTATTTTGGGAATCATCGTCATCAAATGAACTATGCTTTTTACCAACAGCAATGCTATCCCATTGGTTCGGGAGTAACGGAGGCGGCCTGTCAAACTGTGATCAAACAACGCTTATGTTGTTCTGGTATGCGATGGAAAGAAACGGGAGCAGCAGTGGTACTCAGTTTAAGAACTTTGGTTTTGACTCCCACTCGTTGGTCTCAATTTTGGAATAAACTTAATCAATATGGCTTTCCTACTCTCTCTTCATTGTAGTATATAAAGGTCGCACCCTCTCCAATGATGTATTGGAATCTATATCCGATGCGGTTGTCTATAACCGAAATAAATATACTGCAACAATAGGCTTGCATATTGCCGATAAAGCTACAGTAGAAAATTTGATTGGTTTAATAAAATCTCAAGGTTTTGTTATGCCTTGGCGACTCACCGAATCAGATTCGCCTGGTATAGCTTGGGAATTATCTCTTGAGCCAATTACGATCGACCAAACAATTAGTCTAGCCAATGATTTGGCTTCTTATTTGGAACAAGTTCAACAACTAAGGAGATTTCTAAGAAAGAAATTACCCGCTAAAAAGGTCTAATAAGAATATCC
>JAALKG010000147.1 GCA_011088145.1 Cyanobacteria bacterium MH1_Bin12
CGTGATTCATCCCATGGGCATAGCCGTGGGTCTTCTCAAGGAACACAGATAAAAACTATATCAACTAAAACCTAATACTTTAGCTCTCAAAGTTTTTTTACTAATATTATGTAACATTAGTAACTTAAGTTACTAAAATCAAATTTCTGAATAGTAAAATTCTTCTTTTAATTCCCTTGCCATCAGATTTTTTACTGCTTTTTGAGGACTAATCTTACCTTTTAATAATAAATAAACTTGATAGGCAATGGGTACAGAAATTTTCTTTTGTTTAGCTAACTTGATTAAAACATTAACCGTGTTTACTCCTTCGGCTGTACCTTCTAACTGTTCTAAAATTGCCGTCAAAGTTTTGCCATTGGCCAAACCAAAACCAACTTGATAGTTTCGAGATAAAGGACTATCACAAGTAGCGAGTAAATCACCTAAACCAGAAAGTCCAAAAAAAGTTTCCACAGACGCACCCAAATTTGTTCCGATTCTAATCATTTCGGGTAATGCCCTTGTTAATAAGGCGGCTTTCGCATTTGTTCCTAATTGCAAACCATCACACACACCAGATGCGATCGCAATCACATTTTTTAAAGTTCCTCCTAACTCTGTACCGAGGGGATCATTATTAATATATACTCGAAATTGTTCGGAAGCAAACACTCCTTGTACTAACTCTGCTGCTTGATGATTCACACTGGAAACGACTGTCGCTGCGGGTAATCCAGCCTTTATTTCTTTGGATAAATTGGGGCCACATAAGACGATAACACAATGATTTGGTAATGCTTGTTGCCATATTTGTGAAGGTGTTTTAGTAGTTTCCAGATCCAACCCTTTAGTGGCAGTCACAATCAGAGCATTTTCTTTTAATTTAATCGATCGCAGTTGCTCAATGATATTTTTAACACCTTTCATGGAAATTGCACAAACAATTATATCTGCATCTTTAACTACTGATTCTAAAGATGATGAAGAACGACGATGCCAAATCTGATAAGCATGACCACTTTGTTCTAATAAATAAGCTAATGTTGTTCCCCATGCACCTCCACCCAGAATAGCAATACTTTTAGAAATCATCAATGTCCTAATCAACTCGTACTCTGCCATAATTAAAGTTAGAGGCTTGAAATAAGGAATTATATTTTTTTATTTTTCTAGTCAAAAAATTCGTCTATGTTCATATTTTAACCAAGTTGGGTATTGAGTAAGATTGAATATCTGATTTTGTGATCCCAAATCAGTCGTCAGTTGTGAATAAATTATTAATTATCGTCCATACTAATATTGTTATCCCAAACTGAGACTATATACATTAGTTAATATCTCCTAAGGTTCGATCGAAAATAATTTAAAATGTAAAGTAGAAGAGTAATTAATTCTTTTTTCCAGATCAGGAGGTTAAAACTAGTGTATCAAAAAATATTAGTAGCACTCGATCGATCTTCCATTTCCGAAAAAGTATTTGACACAGCATTATATTTAAGTAAAGCTCTTAACGCCCAATTGAATCTGATCAATGTTTTGTCCTCGGAAGTTCCTGCCCAGACTGTCAGTTTGACACCTTTTAGTTCCAACTATGGGATTCAAATATTACAAGAGGTAAGACAAGAATCCGAAAGACGAAGACAAGAATCATTGGAAACTTTACAATATTTGAGCAAAAAAGCAAAGAATGAAAAAGTTGATACCATATATACTCAAGTATATGGTGAGGCAGGTAAAGCTATCACCATTGTAGTATTGGAGTTCATCTAGTTCAGATGTAACAGTTTTGACTTAAATTATCCATTAAAATAATTGAATATAGTAGTTCCAATTAAAGTAAAGTGTCATCTCAATCATTTTATTTTGTGAGATGATAAATTGGTAGTGATCATGGCAATAATTTTTTTGAGTAATGGATTGGCATAATTTTTCCTTAGATTTTTTTTTATGGCTAACTGGCAGTGGGTTATTGCTTACTTTTTTTAAAGGTAATACCTCTCGCTTTGCCAATAAAGCAGATAATCAGAAAAAACGAGATTCTGATAATAGTTTGACTTCTTCTTCAAAAGAACAATCTCGAATTCGAGAATTAGAAAAACAATTAGAGGCGAAGACAACAGCCTTAAGTTTAGCTCAATCGCAAATAAAAACGTTACAAGCAAATTCTAGTTTGAGTACTCTGGACAAGGAAAAAAATCAAGCAGAATATGAGCAGTTACAGGAACAATTACAAAACAAGACGATCGATTTTCAAAGACAAATAGAAATCTTAAAAGAAGAAGTAAGAATCAGTAATCAGCAACAAGAAGAAAGTAACAATAAATATGATCGACTCCAACAGAAATGGCAAGATAAAGTAACTAATTTTCAAGCTCAAGTGGAAGCGTTACAAGAGGAATTATCCATTACTAGTGATCAATTAGAATTAACTCAAAATAAATATTTTAATTCACAACAAAACTTTGGGCAACAGGCGACGGACTATCAAGATAAAATTGATATTTTAGAATTAAAAAACAAAAAATTAATCTCAAAATTAGAAAAATTACCCAAGGAATTACAAGGTAATTGGCAAAAAGAATCAATCAATTTATTGCAAGAATTATTAATCAGTTATCCTACTGCCAAATTAATGGTAGAACTTAAACATAGCTTACCATCAAAAAATATATTAGCTTTACTTAAGCCCTTAGAATTATTGTTAGATGAATGGGATATAGAAACAATTGGTCAACCGTGGAAAAAAGTACCTTATAACCCGAATATACATGATTGTGGAGAAGAAAATATTTCCCCAGGGGAATTAGTTTATATACGTTGGGTTGGTTATTATCAGGGGGAGAAAGTATTGTTACCTGCTAAAGTGAGTCGTAAATTGCCGGGGCAAAGATAGACGATCGGTAAGATTATTCTGTATCTTTTATGTTATCTATCTGATGTTACACACAACCAAGTAAAAAACCAATTCTTTTAGACACCCAATAGTGTTTTGGTTTTATCGTGAATAGAATAGTTCAAAATTCTCATGGCATAACATCAGTAACTTAAGTTGATCAAATTGAAAAGAAGCACACCAATAAACTACTAGTTAAACCATCTATAATTAATAGATAAAAATAGCTCAAATAGTATTTTCAGTGGTTAGGTTATTTTTGAAAAAATAGGCTTGAAATATCTCATCTTGTTCGACGAAACCTCTTTAGTTAGGATTTAAGCCCTTTCTCAAGAAAAAACCTTTGCCCTTTAAAATTTGACCTCAATTTATACTTCATCAATTTGCTTAAGATGAATATTTTTTCGACCTAAGATAACTTCAAATTCATCACCAGGTTTCAAACCCATTCTTTTTGTATAGGCTTTACCAATAGATAAATTACCATTAGATTGAACATTAATACGATAATTAGCACTTCTGCCTCTTTTTTTGGCTTCTAAAGAGTTTTCATTATCAAAAGTAATTCCTTCAGCTTCTATTAAAGCATGGAGAAATTTAACCATGCTAACTCTTTTTTGTCCATTACTTGTCAAAGTGAAGTAACCACATTCGATCGCTTTTTCTTCACGAGAAACATTACCCAATTTTTTTACTTTTTTGAGTAAATCCTTCCCTGTTAAGGTTGTTTGTTTTGTATTTGGCATTTAATTCTATTCTACATTTGTGAAATGTTTAAAATTGTTAAAATTGTTAAAATTTTTAAACAGTTTGTTTTAACTATATATAAACCAATATTTTTTATTTTTGTTCATCAACTATCATATACTAAAATAAGTCTTTTAATTTTTTTCTTTAGATAATCAAATTCAATTATTTATCATATAAAGAATGTCGTAAATTGAATATATAGGTTGTATTTTAATAATCCTAAATAAGAAAACTGGTATAATATTTGCAAATATTATACTGACTTAAATTATCTATTTTCTTATTTAATGAGGGATGTTACAGTATTTTGGATAATCACTTAATTTTTTTTTAATGAGGACTGTTGTCGATTAAAATTGCTAACAAATAAAAGCTTTATCCCTATAAAAAGCAACTATAAAAGTTAAAAAGAAAATAGACTAAATCTTTATCTTGTCCGTTATCTCCAAGATAATATTTGTTGATTCATATTAGAGTCGTTAGATAGATTGTTTGGTTTTATTTTAATAATGAAATCTTCTTGTGCTTAATCACGATTAGCTTTGATTCTCTTCTATTTTCTGGAAAATGAAACAGCCTTGCTTCGTAAGGGGGAAGCTAGAGGATGCTTCGCAATTTGTTTCACGGAGACTTACAAGTCCAAAATCTATCTCATAACTATGAGAAATGCTATCGTTAACAAAGAAGAAAAAATGAGCAAGTCAATCAGGCAGGAATAGATGTTTTATTCGGTAACTGGAATGCTGTTACAAAAGATGCGGTTGATCTTCTCAAATCCTTAGGTTTATCTGCGGGTGTCACAGAAAAAGGATGGTTATTGGTTTATCGTTCGCTATTCCAAACGATGACAAATCTTGTTGAAGAAAGAACGGAACTTGTACTAGAAGAACTTGACATTAAATCTTTACAAGTTCAAGTCAATAAAACTTTAACCAATAGTCAATTATCTATTGACACTTCATTTTTTCAACATCCAGAAAAAGCTCAATTTCTGATCGATATTCAACCAGCTTTTGTTCAATGGTTAAAAACTTCTGGTTTAAGTGAAGCAGATGTGATCGCGATTAGTCAAAGATTACCAACTTATTTTACCTTTGCCATTCATCAAGAATGGGGTAATCGTTCCCAAGATTATTCACCTCTCCAAGAACAATTAGACACACCATTTACCCAAGCAAATGAAAGAACACAAGCATGGTTTTGTTATTCTAGCTGGTTACAAAAACATGTGACTTTACTCATAACTTTGCCAAACATTGAACCATAACTTTACCATATTAATCTCTCAACATACTGTTTTTTTGTTGCGTTAAAATTTACTGACACCGTCATTTTGAATCATAAATTTGCCATAGATACAAAGTAGAATCATAAAGTTGCCGTAAGTACAGAAATTGACTATTAAGTTTTTTCCAAAAAAACAGTAATTATCTTACCTAATTCTTCTAAACGAACTTCAATTGAATCTGTTTTTTTCTCGAAATGAGCTTTAATCGAATCTGTTTTCTTAGATTCATTTTTCAGTTGATTTTCTAATTTATCAATTAACTTATTTAAAGTACTTTGTTTTTTACTCAAAGCCTCTAATTGACTATCTAATGTCTCATCCGGCAAATCCAAATGTTTTGATATAGCCTCTCTAATAACTTGTGTCCTATCTTTCTCGTAAAGAATTGCATGAGCATCTAATGCCTCTAACATAGACTCAGATAGACGAATAGAAATAGTTTTTCCTTTGTTAGATTTAGTTATAGGGATACAAACGAGATACTTTTGAGATAAGATAATGTAAGATAGTCAGAGATACAATCGCAACTCAAACGATCTACATATATTATTTTAATGAATAAGGAGGATTTATGTCATATCCATTTGTTCCTAGAGACTGGCAAGAAAGATTTGTTCGTGAATATCAAACCAATACTCCCAAAAATTTTTTGCTAGAAGGTTGTACTTCTGCTGGAAAAACAGGGGGTGCACTATACGCTTATGTTTTTCTGAAGGATGGTTTAGACTGGAAATTTTTGATTTCAGTAGTACCATCTGAACATCTAAAAAAACAATATGCTCAAGATGCAAAAAATCTATTTGGTTTAAATCTTTATTCGGTAGTCCCCCAGATGTAAGGATAAAAAGATAAAATCTCCAAGAAAGCTTTATTTACTTATATCAATCAATGCCAAATTGCCCAAGCTGTGAATC
>JAALKG010000148.1 GCA_011088145.1 Cyanobacteria bacterium MH1_Bin12
CCCCCCCCTGCCTCCGCCCCCCCCGGCCCCCCTTCCTTGTTTTCCGCTTGGAACGAGTTTATTTTCGCCCTTACTTTTATCTCCAAAGATGCTTTACAAACTATTCCTATCGCAGTGTCTAAAATCGGTGGTGCCAGTGTATTTGAGATTCCTTATGGTCCTATTGCCGCAGCGACTATTTTAGGAACTTTACCCCTTGTAATTCTGGTTCTGGCTTTCCAAAAACGCATCGTTCAAGGTATTACGGCTGGTGCAGTGAAAGGCTAATTAGCAATGAACAATTGACAATTGACAATTGACAATTAATTTTTTCTAACAAAATTTAATTCAAACTATTTTATAAAAATCATGGCAAAACTTCAATTAGAAAATTTACGCAAACAATTTGCTCCTAATGTCATTCCTGTTAAAGATATCAGTTTGACGATCGAAGATGGTGAATTTATCACTTTGTTAGGACCTTCAGGATGCCGTAAATCGACTTTATTACGCTTGATTGCGGGTTTAGAACAACCCACCGCTGGTCAAATTTTTCTCGGGGAACAAGAGCTAACCAATAAGCCTCCAGGTGATCGCAACATGACAATGGTATTCCAAAGTTATGCTCTTTATCCTCACATGACTGTAGCCGAAAATATTGGTGCATCTCTAAAGATTCGTAAAACTCCCTCCGATGAAATTAAAAATCGAATTAATGTCGTAGCAAGTAAATTAGGGCTATCCGAATTACTCGATCGCAAACCGGGTAAGCTATCTGGAGGACAAAGACAAAGAGTCGCCCTTGCTCGTGCCTTGGTGAGAAATCCAGAAGTATTTCTCCTTGACGAACCTCTTAGTAACCTCGATGCTTTATTAAGAGAACAAGTTAGGGAAGAGCTGAAACAGTTGTTTGAAAATGAAAACAAACCTGTAGTTTATGTAACTCATGATCAAACTGAGGCAATGACTTTGTCCACCAAAGTGGTTGTTTTGCTTGATGGCTTAATCCAACAACTCGATCCTCCTAGTCGCATTTATACCCATCCTGCAACGAAGTTTGTGGCGGGATTTGTTGGAAGTCCACAGATGAATTTGCTCCCCTTAAAATGCCAAGATAATCACGCTATGTTGGGTAATTTTTCTATTCCCTTACCTGTTTTATCGACCATCCCTGCTGATATTGATATGGGTATTCGTCCTGAAGATTTAAGTCTGGCAACTGGTGAAGATATCTTAACAGTGGAAGGAAAGGTTTTCTTGGTGGAAAATTTTGGAAGGGAGTTACTCGCAAGTGTCAAGGTTGATGGTTCAAATCACACTTTGCGTATTCTCATTGATCCTGATGTTAGTTTTAATAGGGAGCAAATTAAATTAGCACTCAATCCCCATCGTATTCATTGGTTTGATGCAAAAAATGGCGATCGCTTAAACCCTTAATTTGTAGAGTGGGCATTCATGATAATTATTGATTTTTATTAGAGTTTCGATCCAGATTGCCTACTATATTAAATGCGATCGATCTCAAAAGCAAATATATCGGGTCTACTGAATAAATATTAAACCTTTACGAATAATGAATGGTTAACAGCTAAAATTCGCCTCGAAAAATACCAAAAATAACCCCAAATTCCCATTCTCAATTATCCTTACCAGCGATTTTTTACCTTTTCGCCCAAGCCCTAAATATTTACCAAATAATTGTTAACAATTTTGACTCTGTAATATTTATATCACAAGTTAATAAAACTATTTCTTCTCCTAAGTTACGCAAATATAAGGCAGTAGCAACTATGAGGCGATCATGCATTTCTGCAATTTCGGAAATAGTTATACTTGTAGTAATAATATCTTGAATTAATGGATAAATAGTAATTCTGGAATCATTATTAATCACAGTTAGTAAATCATTAACAAAAGGAATTGATGTTTTGTTTTTATCAATAATCCAAACGGCTTCGGACAAAACGATCGCTGGTAAAATAAGTTCACTGTTAGCATCAGCGAGAATAGTTTGTGCATTATTGCCAAGTTTGGGATTTCCTTCTAGAAACCAAATTAAAGCATGAGTATCAACCACATATTTGGTCATGATGATTCCCAATCTAAATTATCATCACAATCTCCCTGAAATTCTGCGTCTTTAAAATCAGCTTCTGTTGATTTATTTTCTCCTAAAAACATTCCGAAATAAATCATTTTTTCCAACTTTGTTTCAACGATATTTCTATTTTTATTGTCTGTAAGAAAGGTAATTAAAACTTTACTTTTTGATATATTTTTGGGATTTTCACTTAACTTAATCTTTCCATTTTGATAAATGCCTTCAATGGTTTGTAACATATTTTGCCATCACAAATAACTTGAATAAATTATATCAAATCTCAAAAAACAACGATTCGGTTAAAACCTTAAAGTAACTAATTAGAAAAATCAGTTTCCTGTAGAGGAGTATCTACGTTTAAAGATGGATATAATTGTTGTTTCCATTGTTTAATCAGATTGCGAGAGCGAGTAAAAGCAGAATTATCTCTGGGAATATTTTCGGCAATTCTAATGGCTTTTTCTAAGTCAGGAATGGAATAAGTATCCGCCATTTTTTGAGCTATATTGAGCATTCTTTCTGACCAAAGATCGATCGCTTGACGACTTTGGAAACCCACAGAAGAAGACATAGGAACACGACGAGCTAGACTAATCGCTCTCAATAAAGACTGCTCATCATT
Source organism: Cyanobacteria bacterium MH1_Bin12 (assembly GCA_011088145.1). Lineage (GTDB taxonomy): Bacteria > Cyanobacteriota > Cyanobacteriia > Cyanobacteriales > Cyanobacteriaceae > JAALKG01. The sequence goes on from JAALKG010000148.1 coordinate 2,703, forward strand.
CCTATCAGCAATGCGATAAGCTGTCTCCAAATTTTGTTGGGCAATACTTTCAGCTCTCCATTTACGAACATTTGATTGGGCTTCTCGATAAAATGTTCTACCTCTGCCAATACCATTAGCTGCATTTATTGCTTCTTGATATTGACCTCGATTGCCTAATGCGATCGCTCTTTGTAAAATAGGTCTATCTTGGGTGGTTTGAATCTTATTTCGCCAGTCACGAATTGAATCTCTGGCTTCAGAATATAAGGGTCGATTAGAACTAATTTGATTGGCTTGATTAATAGCACTTTGCCAACCCTGAATCGTATTATTACGAGCAAATTCTCTCGCTTGAGCGAGTATTGGAGTATCTTCAATAATTTTTATTTCTCTTCGCCAAGACTTTATTTCTTGCTGTGCTTCGGTATAAATAGAATTACCTTGTTGTACTAATTGAGCTTTAGAAATAGCAGCGTTCAAATTAGCAATACCCCCTGCTTTGGCTAAATTTTTCGCCCCAGCTAGATAAGCTATGTCTTCTTTTTGGGAAGACCAATTTTTGATTAATTGTCGGGCTTGGACGTATACTTTACTATTACTAGATATCTGTTCGGCTTCAGCAATGGCTAATTCAACCCCAGAAACAGTTCCTAAATCAACATTTTTCCCCGCACGAGCAATACTACTCCAATCGAGTGCTTGAGAATTGAGTTGACTAGTTGTGGAGATTTGATTAGCTAAGCTAGACAATTTTGACCAATTTTTTCTTTCCAATAAACCATTGGCAATTTCGATAATTCCTTCTTCTGCTTCCGCAATCAGTTTTTGAGCTTGTTGATAAGAGTAGCTACTTTCTGATATTTTAGAAGCAATTTCAATGGTTTTTAAAAAGCTATCTATTCCTTTATTGCGAATACTAACATAAGCATCATCTAGCTGTGTGCTTTCTTCTTTTGCCAACTCAATGGTATTAACCATTTCTCTATATCGAATATCTTTCCAATATTCACTGTCGATATTTAATAATTTGACAGCTGTCAAAAAGGCTTTATTCCATTGGGCTTCTTTGAGTTGTTCTTTAACTTCTCCTTCTATCTCCTCTCCTTTTGACCACACCTTACGCCATTTACTTATTTTGTCTTCGATAATATCTTTATTTTCTGCATTTTGAGGAATTTTACGGGCAATAGCGATCGCACTTTCTAGATTACCCTGATTTAAATTATTTTCAGCTAAAACTAAAATACTATCAGACCATTCTTTAATGTGGCGATTAAATTCATGATTTAAAGGATGATCTTCTGATAAATCATTTAATAAAGCGATCGCACCTAGCAAATCTTCAACAGTATTTTTTTCTGCTTGTAATTCGGCACAGTAAATACGACTAGTTCCCGAAGCAAACCACACAGAAATATTATTACAACTTTCACGGTCAGGTAAGTTTAGTAATGCTTTGGTTGCACCAAAACCAATACCACCAAAAGAGATAGCTAAAACAAAGCTCAAAAACTGCCATGAAACTATCCAACCCCAATTATTACCCGCAACTTTGGTGTTCATATACTTAATTAATCAATCCTCAATTATGATTTATAACATTCAGTTTTACGCCAGTATAAAATAAAACAAGATTATTATTTTAAGGTGTTAGATCTGAACATCATTGTATAAAAAATATTTTTTATTGTAGTAAATGGTGAACAACTGTTACATCGTCAACATCATTTTTGTTAATTCAAATTTTCTTTTAGCATATCTTAACACGACCTTTGTGAACTGACAGACGATCAGCAATAAATTCTAGAAGCTTACTTTTTATGACGGTGAATTGTCAACGATGAACGATTCAATCAGTTATCCGTTGTCAAGTTTCAAATGAGCATTTAATGCTGATTGAACTTTCACAAAATTGGTATTGCTATTTCCATAGATTTATTAAGAAGTTTGGTGTTCTGAAAAATTATGATTAAGTGATGTTAAAACTTAACTAAATTTATAGTTGTTAATTGTTTGACTATGCCAGAATAATGTCAATTCAATATTATTGTGAGACTATGAAATGATGATTGATAATCCACCTGCATTTGTAGATAAAATGACTACAAACAAAGCATTCAATGCCAAAAAAGTAACCCCTTCAATAAAATCTTCTCTTCATAATCAAGAAGAAATTACCAAACGACAACAAAAATATTATTGCGAATTAAGTGATGAGAAATTAGACGCAAAACATCACGAACAAACGAATCAATATCAAATAAGTCAAGAAGACAAAGAACTAAAGATAATCGCCCAATTGTTATTGATGAGTTATATTGATTCAGATAAGAATGTAACCAATATCAATAATATTTAATTATTCATTTCTCAATAAAATATTAACAGCGAGTGATCTATTGATATGATTAAGTTGATCGAAATGAGCTTAATTTTTATCATTTGACAGATGAGCGATAATAGCCAGTTACAAGAATCAGTTAAACAATTAGGACTCTCAACTATTGAACGTCATGTATTCTTATGTTGTGATCAAACCAAACCTAAATGTTGCACTCAAGAATCTAGTTTAGAATCTTGGCAATATCTCAAAAATAGACTAAAAGAATTAAAACTCGATCGACCAACAGGAGATAATCCTAGCTGTGTTTTTCGTACTAAAGCCAATTGTCTAAGAGTTTGTCAACAAGGGCCCATTCTGCTGGTTTACCCTGATGGTACATGGTATCGTCAAGCAACACCAGAAGTGATAGAAACTATTATTCAAGAGCATTTAATCGGAAACAATATTGTTGAAGAATATGCTTTCCATGAACGTCCTTTGTTGGGAGAAAAAGACTGCAATCAAGACAAATAAATAATTTTTGAAAAAATTAATGAAGATAATTGGCGAGACAAATATCATAATAGATAAGGAACGTTAAATTACAGCTTAGGAAAAAACAATGAATGATGTAGAAGCAAAAAAACTTTTGTTAATCGATGATGATCCTAATTTGATTTTATTAGTCAAAGATTATTTAGAATTTAACGGCTATGATGTTATCACCGCCAATCATGGTAGGGAAGCCATGAAAATTTTCGAACAAGAAATTCCTGATGTCATTGTCTGCGATGTAATGATGCCAGAAATGGACGGTTAT
>JAALKG010000149.1 GCA_011088145.1 Cyanobacteria bacterium MH1_Bin12
TAAGCCATTGCTCATCTAAATAATCCCATTTATTTTCGGTGCGGAGTACTAGTCTTAGTTTTACCTCAGTTGGGAGATTTTGATTCTTTAGAGTATGCTTGGTGGTTGAAAAAAGAAGAAAGTACAATTAAAGCTAAAAATATTACTATTAAAGCGATCGCAATTGGTAATCTAGAATCAGGTCAAAAGTTTTGTGAATATACTCAGTTTCCCTCTGAAAATTTATTTATCGACCAAACCGCTTCTATCCATCAGCAATTAAATTTATATCAGGGTTTAACTTGGAATTTACCCTTCTTTTCTCCCACTCAAAATGCTTGGTTAAATTTACTTGTAATGTGTGCAGGAATTGGTAGCCAAGGAACGCTCAAAGAGTTTTTTAGAGGTTATAAAGGCGATCGAAATGCACCATCTTTATTCACTGAAACAGACCAAATAAACATTAAACTTTTACCTTCTATCAAAGGTTCTTTATTTAATAAAGCAGGAAAAAATTACCAACGCCCTTTTGAATTAGCAACTTTACGTCTACAAAATATGGCAGAAGTTTTAAATAATTGGCGAACATACGTACCTGATGATCGCTATATCACTCAAAGGGGAGGAACATTTCTGTTTGATCATCAAGGTGAATTAATTTATGAGCATCGAGATCAAGGAATTCTCGGTTTTGCCAAAAATATGAGTTACCCTTTAGATTTTTTATCACAGATGAATTAAGAGGGTTTCTGGAAATGAAAAGACCTTATAAAGAGAGATGCTGACGGGCTGGATGGGGGATTTAGGGAGCAAAAGTAGAATTGTGAACTGTTAGTGAGGCTCACCAAAAATAATAAAGGATTGATTCAATTTTTGCATAACTTGAGTCGTGACATCACTCATACTTGAAGGGTGCGACTCTCCAGTACGACGACGCACCGAGCGTAAAATAACTAAATCAAACTTATATTTATTGGCTGTATGCAAAATCGCTTTTGCTGGTTCATTATGTCGTATTTTTTTGATTTCAAAGTTAATATGAGGTGCAATTTCTGTCATCGCCAATTCTAATCGAGCCGAAAAACGTTTTATTTGTCTTTTACTCATACTAAGATCATAAACATGAAAAAGAGTCAGATGTGCCTGATTGCTGTCAGCCAAAATCGAAGCAAAACGAATGACATGTAATGATTTTAAATGGATATTTTTAACAGGAACAAGAATTTTTTCTATTTTAGAAGGATCATCAACTAACTTCGTAACGGCAATCGGGCAATGGGAAGCCCAAAAAACTTTATCAATCAAGTTACCAAATAATCTGGCTTTGATGGTATAGTTGCGACTCCAGCCGATAATCATTAAATTGCTTTGATTTTCTTTGGCAGTGCGACTAATGCCCTCTGCAATATCATCATCAATACGAGTGATTGTTTTAATCGGAATTGGCGAGGATTGGCTGTCTTCTAATGCTGTGGAGATTAATTTATTACTTTTATGCAAAGCTGCATCTAGTTGAGGTGCATCCATATGGATATGAGCTTTGACGATCGACAACGGTATCACAGAACCCGATTCATGACTAGCAATAATAGTTGCAATTTTGACTAATAGCCCACTATTGCTTTGATTGGCAATGGGTACGAGTACGGAAAAAGATTGATCATAAGTTGGTTTATAGGAGTTAGAAACAAGATTAATTCTCTCTTCTTTTTTCGCTTCTTCTATGGGTTTAATAAAATTGTTATCTATTTCAGGAGCAAACAAATTACCCGCAAATTTACTAGTCAAAATCGGCCCCATCACTGAGGTGATTAACATCAACATAATAATGGGATTAAAAACATATTCGGGTAATAAACCCGCATTGATACCAGCTAAGGCGGCAGCTAAGGTAGCGGCGACTTGAGGTAGAGACAATGACCACATGGTTAAGGTTTGATCCCAGCTATATTTATAAAGATATTTAATTAAAATTGTGGGGATGAATTTACTGATTAATAATGTAACAGTAATTGCGATCGTCAACAGTATATTTTGACTAAAATTAGCAAAATAGTCAGATAAATTGAGAATCAAACCAGTAGCGACAAAAAAACAAGGTATAAATAAAGTAGTACCAACAAATTCAATCTTTTCTTTTACAGGGCCATTGCCCACCACATCATTAACTGCTAAACCTGCTAAAAAAGCACCCACAATTTTATCAACATTAATTAATTGAGCTCCCACCGAAGCTAAAAATACTGCTAGCAAAACAAATAAAAATTGATTGCTTTCTTCATCCCCTGTGCGACGAAAATATTCTTTTCCTGCGCGATCGAAACCATATAATACAACAATAGAATAAACCCCTAAAGTCGTTAATTGTAAAATTAAACTGGTAATGGTAAACTCGCCCCCATGAATCGCAACACAAATCGCTAAAACGAATAAAGCCGCAATGTCGGTGAAAATAGTTGCTCCAATGGTAATTACCACAGATTCATTCCCCACCACTCCCAAACGATTAACAATGGGATATCCTAAAAGGGTATGAGAAGCGATTAACGAACCAAGTAAGACTGAAGCATTCAAACCTAAATTGAAACTTAAACCCACTAGAGTACCCATAATCAGGGGAACTAAAAAAGTTAAACTGCCAAAGGTTAAAGCTCGATTTTTATTTTTACGAAAATCATCAAGATCGATTTCTAATCCCGCCACGAACATTAAATAAATTTTACCAATATCAGCCAAAAGTTTGATTGATTCACTGTTTTTATCTAGTAATCCCAAACCGTCAGCACCAAAAATTACCCCTGCAAACAGCAAACCGACTAATCCGGGTACTTTAATTTTTTCAAATAAAGGCGGAATGATAAAAATTACTAATAAAAAAATAGTAAAAGTGACAATCGGGGTAGTTTGAATCGTACTCGCTAATTTTTCCATAAAATTCGATCGATGAGATTAAAATTTATTTTGCATGTACAATACAATTGTTGATCATCAAGCCTGTTGTTTGTGGAAGAAAATTAAACAATTGCGATTTTTACTTAAGTTCCTAAAATGGATGAACTACGATTAATTCATCAATTGTTGGTGGTTTCAAAAATTAATAATTTCTGGGGCTGTCATCTGTGGCTTTTCTAAGTGAGGTACATGACCACAATTTTCAATCCATACTAATCGACTATCAACAATTAAATCAGTGAATTTTTTTGCTGGTTTGATTCCTAAAATCTTATCGTTTTCTCCCCAAATTACTAAACTCGGTATTTTGAGTTGCTGTAAATCTTCGGCAAATGAACCATAACCACAACTTTTGGTAAAAGAGATTAAAGCATTATTCCAATTCTCACATAACAGATGTAAGGCTGCACATCTTAAAGCATCTTCGCTGGCAAAACTTTTATCAAAATAAGCTGTTTGGCTAATATTTTGTCTTACTTTCAAATTTCTTAAAAATTCTGTTGCTAAAAATCCCAGAGGAGGGAATAAAAATTTACCCATGACAGGTTGTTTGGTTAAGCCGACACTATCTAAAAGTATTAATTTTTGAATGGCTTGAGGATAAGTTAAACTAAAATCGATGGCTGTCGCACCACCCATAGATGCTCCCACTAAAATGACAGGTTTGACGATCGCTTCTGACCAAAAATGATATAAATGAGTTTTAATGGTTTCTGGTGAATATTTGATATTTGTTTCACGTTGAGTAAAACCAAAACCCAGTAAATCCAATAACCAAACTTGATAATGTGGAGTTAGTAACGGTAACAAACGTCGATATTCCATCAAAGAACTATCAAAACCATGTAATAAGAGAATAGCAGGTTTATCCGCATCTCCTGCGACTACATAACTAGTATTAATCGGCTTATTACTCAAAGAAGTGGAAAGAGAAATAAATTTGATTTGTTGAAATAAATTGAGAGAATGAGACTCGGTTAGTTTTTCCGCTTCTTGGATGATATTAAAAGGCAACATCGCCATGGGTAATTTAGTAAAACTTAATAATCAAAGGTCCTTTAATATTTTACGAGATCTTTTGCCTGTAGGCTTATGGAATAGTTTTTTAACCTAATTAAAAATAAGGATTGTCAAAACTTTGAATATTCGTTATACTGGTAATTGCGTCGCGGGATAGAGCAGTCAGGTAGCTCGTCGGGCTCATAACCCGAAGGTCGGTGGTTCAAATCCGCCTCCCGCCATTAAAAAAAAAAGATCATAGACAGGTTGCTTGCATCCTCTCTATTTTTATGCTTACTTAGATTACTTCCCAAAATAATCATATACCAGAGAGCGGGTTGATTTGGACATTGATTATTTCTAAAAGTATTGCAATGTCAAAAGTTTAACCTTTGCTACATGACTAAACGAATAAATTTTTTCTTACCTACTTGAAGGATCTTATCTGCTAACTCAGTAGGGTTTTCTATGGTAAAATTGGGATCTTGAATGCGATCGCCATCAATACGAACACTGCCTCCCTGAATTTGTCTTCTACCTTCACCGCTGCTTTTAGCTAAGTCACTCACATTGAGAATATAAAACAATTTAGCAGGAAATTCCACGTCGGCGAGAGAAAATGCCTTGACAGCTTCTGCATTAGTGGTATTTTGTTTACTCAGAATTTCTAAAGCAGTTTTTTGGGCAGTTAAAGCGTCTTCTTTTCCATAATATTGAGCAATAATTTCAATAGCTAAGAACTTTTGTGCTTCTCTGGGGTTTTCGGGAATATCTTCTAAAGCAATATCAGTTAATAACTCAAAATAGTTAGTCAAAAGTTCATCGGGAGTTTTTTCTAACTTGGAATACATGGACAAAGCATCTTCTTTTAAACCGACATAATTATCGAGGGATTTAGACATTTTTTGTTGTCCATCAGTACCCACCAAAATAGGTAATAAAACTCCAAATTGGGGTTTTTGTCCGAAATATCTTTGCAAATCACGCCCTACGGCAATATTAAATTTTTGATCTGTACCACCTAACTCGACGTCTGCTTCTACTGCCACCGAATCATAACCCTGCATTAAGGGGTAGAGAAATTCATGAAGATAAATTGGTGTTTGTTGGGTGTAACGATTATTGAATCCTTCTTTAGCTAACATTTGTTGTACAGTCATCGTAGCTAGTAATTCTTGTATTTTAGCTAAGTCTAATTTACTTAACCATTCAGAGTTATAACGTATTTCTAATCTGTCTGGAGTATCAAAATCTAGGATAGGTCGTAATTGATCTAAATAGGTTTGGGCATTTTGTTTAACTTGCTCAGAGGTTAATTGTTGTCTGGCCTGATCTTTTCCTGTGGGATCACCGATTTGTGCTGTAAAATCACCAATAATAACTACAGCGGTATGACCTTGATCTTGGAATGCTCTTAATTTACGAAAAGGAATACTATGCCCTAAATGTAGGTCTGTACCTGTAGGGTCAATTCCTAATTTTACCCTTAAAGGGCGATCGATTTGATGACACAGTTGTTCTAAATTATCACTTTTTTCCTCAGAGTCCAGTTGAGAAGGAAATATTTCACTTATTCCCCTATGCAACCAGGCAAAATTATCATTTGTCATTGATTTGTTCTTAATTATTGATGTTGACCATCTTAAAGATCTTCTATAGTATGTTTTTGATCAATAGTCAATTGCTCAAAGTATTAAAACTGCCATAGATGAAAATCATCAACTAGACAAAGCTTGATATCTTTAACTAACAACTATTTCTCAAAAAATAAAGCCATACTGAATCTTTTATTGTCAATTGTCCATTGTCCATTGTCAATTCTCTCAAATTATTGACCAGGGAAAACGCATCTTAAATTAAAGATTAGAAGTTATTTGGAAAAACAGAGTT
>JAALKG010000150.1 GCA_011088145.1 Cyanobacteria bacterium MH1_Bin12
CTTAGGGGTATATTCTATCTTGTTTTAAGTTCTAATTGATGACACGCCCTAAGACAATCTTGCCATAATCAACAAATGAGTTTCTTTCCTTTCCTTGGGCAATATTTAGGGAGGATTGAGATAGTATTTTTATTTTATTGCTTAATCCATAAATTTCGATTTGGAGCAGTAGGAAATAGTTTTACTAATAGAGAATAACCAAATTCCTTGCTTTTTGTCTAGGAAATGCGATCGCACTTTCAACTGTTAAATCTTGATAAATGTTTGCTTTGAACATTTTAATTAAACCTAAAATTTAATCGCTTTTGCATTATGCTAGATATCAATATTCATACATTTACTTATTATTATGTAATTATAAATACATTACAAGAAAAAAATAAAATATAATATTTATAATAATTTAATATTTACTTAATCCATGTAAAAAATAAGTATAAATTACTATTTATAAAATAACATTAATAATATGATAAAAGAGATGATTTCTGGTATATTTATTATACTTAGACAATATTTAATAAAACCTTGTCAAGTATCCATATTTTAAATTACATCTTTTTAGCCAAACAATAACAAAAACAACCATGATTTTAGATAAATTTTTGAACAGCAAAAAATCCCAAAAATATTTTTTAGAAATTGATGACAATGCTAGTTCTCAAACTGAAGCAGTTGAAGTCGAATCACCCAAAACTGAAGCTAAAAGCGAAATAACCAAAGTAGAAGCAGAAGCAGCTAAAGCAGAGGAAGCATCTAAAACTGAAAAAGCACCAGAACCTAAAGCTCCAGCGGCGAAAGTCCCCACTGAAACAAAAACTATTTCAACACCTTCTACTCCTGATGTTGCTTATGACAGTCCTGATTGGGTAAAATCGATGAAAGATTATTCTCAACCTCAAAATAATATTTTAGGTAAAGTGGCTACAGGAAATAATTTCGCAGGCAAATATGTTACCAATAATGTAACCAGTTCTCGTCGTCGTCCCGGTGGTAGTTTAAATAAATTTAAAGATATGGCTTCTAAAATCAAAAAATAATTGTTTAGAAATTCTTAAAAAGGAATGAATAATAAAATAAAATTTGATTAAATAGAACTTATATATTAGATATTACTATTATTGATTGACTCCTATAAAGTTAAATTTAATTAATATAAATTTTTAGGTTATCAGTCAGGAATTAGTAGTCAGTTTAATTCTTAATTACTAGCTTTTAAGTATTTTAAATTAAGCTTTAATTAACATAAATCTATAATGTAATAATATTGATCACAAAATAAAATTATTATTCATTCTTTTTTCTAATCTTTGTTAATTAACTTATGTAGATTCACTAAAATATTTGATATGTATCTCTTGAATTTACCATAAAATAATCAATCATTTGTCAGGATAAATAATTGCAAAGGAATATCGGACAAATTTTTTACGGAAATCAGCAAAGCCCTAAATTTATCAATTGTTGACTTTAGATTCTCCTAAGTATTTTTGTAAATAGGGAGAAAAAACTTCATAAATTAAAGTTAATGGTTTACGAGCTCGCCAAAATAGATAATGTCTTCCCCAAAAAGGCCCTTTTTCTCCGAAATCTTCTTCTAATGCTTTAGATTCTCCATAATAAATACCTTGAACATCTCGATATAATTCAGTATGTAAATCTATATAGCTTTTCCATTTGGGTAAGGAACGATTTTGCAAATATTCATAGATATGACTTTCTTCCTACCAAGAAGCGGCATAGGCTAATCTTTGCCCACTAGCAGTTTTTAACCAAACTTGTCTTCTTAGTCTGGGACCTGGTACCATTTCTAAATTAAAAGGGGCATCATCAGTATCATTTCCAACTGTTGACATATCAATCACATCTACTTCAATAGGTTCACTGGTTAAGAGTCTTAAATGTTTTGTGGGTGAACCATCCCCTAATAATAATATTTGCCATGCGGGGGCTAGTTGACTATGAGGCAATCCGATATTTACTAACTCTTCTCCTCCTTGCCAGATATTATCTAAGCATTTCCATCTGGTGGTTTGATTACCTATTCTCAAAATTACACCCTCATTTGCTTTACAAAAGTTAATATTATTTTAACAACCTTCTCATACAAAAGATCAAATTAAAAGAATAAAAATAAAAATTGATCCCAGATTAAGGTTAAACCAGTCTCATATATTCAACGGTTCCCCATCTTAATTTTTCTGATTGATGCATCGTTTTAAGAGTTGTTAATCTTTAAAGGATGGGTCTATTTTCAAACTTATAATTAAATACACTCGTTTTATTTTATTGAGTTAATCATTGTGCGTTTGCGAAAAGTTCACCCAATTGACTTAAACTCTGAATATCCTTGTCCTTGTCGTCGTAAGGGAAAATTATCAAATATTGTGTTGACTGAGGCGATGGGTTGTCAATTATGCCAGAATATATTTGTTTTATCTGATGAGGGTGAATGTATCTAACAATTGAATTCTCATTATCCTTATAAAAAAGTATGGCGTTGGACGGGAAAAAAGTGGGTAATAAAAAATAGATATTGGTATGAAAACAATTTGATAGTATGGACTATTTGTTTTTTCTTATCTATTTTAATTTCTTCTCCATTATTGTTAATTAGTTTGAAAGGAGGAATAAACTTAATCTCTGTTATCATGGTATCGCTAATACTTATATTGTTGTCCGGAGTGTTTTGGTTTGCCTATCGCCGATAATAAAAATCTAATGAATGATCCTAATCCCCATGCAATTGCCTTAATTGCCGAACAAGCACATCATGCTTTTTTAGAACTTAATACAATCAAAGGTTTAGAAAGTTCAGAGGCTGTTTTGCAGATGGCACAAAAGCTTAACGAATGTATGGATGATATTCTTCAGGCTAATACTTTAGATTTGGAAATCAGTCGAGAAATGGCTGTCCCTGATTTAATTTTAGAATGGTTAAAATTAACCCCTCAAAGGTTGAAGGCAACGGTGGAAATATTAGAGGCTTTAGCGGAATTACCTGATCCTTTTCAAAAGGTAATTAATTCTCCTTATCAGGTCACTTATTGTCAAAATTATTCTCAATTAATGCCTTTAGGAGTGGTAGCTTTTGTCTATGAAGCTTTGCCAGAATTGGCAATTATTGCCGCTGGTTTAGCGATTAAAACCAGAAATACGATTATTTTACGAGGTAGTACTGAAGCTAGTAATACTAATACGATTATTGCTCAAACTTTACAAGTCGCTTTAGAGGAAGTCAATTTTCCTGATCATTGTTTACAGTTTTTACCTTCAGAACAAGGGTATTCGATCGAGGATTTAGTAACTCAAGATCAATATATGAGTTTGATTATTCCTTATGGTAGACCTAGTTTAATTCAACAAATAACGCAAATCGCTACTGCTCCTGTACTCAAGTCTGCCATTGGTAATGGTTATTTATATTGGTCATCATGTGGTGATTTAGATTTGGTTCGTCATATCATTTTAGATAGTTATAAAACCACTCCTGACCCTGTAAATGCGATCGAAAAAGTATTAATTACGAACCAACACAAGCCTAATTCTCTGGTGAGATTATTTAATCTTTTACAAGAGAAAAAATTTACTCTTTTAGGGGATGAAAATTTAGTGGATGAATTTGGCGAATATTTAACTTTGATGCCATCTGATTCTCCTTTGTGGGGTGAACCTTTTTTGAATAAGACGATCGCTTTTCGTTTAGTGGAGGATCTTAATAAGGGAATCACTTTAATTAATCAATATAGCAGTGGTCATGCTAATTGTGTCGTGACAAATTCTTATCAAGAAGGACGAATTTTTGGTATGGAAACCGATAGTGCTTTAGTTTACATCAATTCTTCTCCACGTTTTTATCGCTATTTGCCTGGTAGTAATTCGGTATTTCTGGGTATTTCTAATCAAAAAGGTCATCGTCGTGGTTTGATTAGTTTAGATACTTTTACAACTGTTAAACAGATTGTTGTAGGGGATGGAGAGATTTAGATAATGTACAATTAACAATTAAAAAATTGGCTATTTATTCACCAAAACCGATGTAAACTCTTGATACAAAAGATTAATATTTATAAATAGTCTTTGTTTATTATTCGATTTAACTTAAAAGTCTAAACATCTTAAAACAGGCAAGATGCCTGTGGTAGGAACGTAAGATTTTGCGTTCCTACAATTATTTTAGGTATTAGAGAATTAAACAACTGTTACTTATCCGATAATTGAAAAGCCGAAGTATTTTCATTAGAGCTTTGACTGACAACCATTGTTTCCCCGTATTTCAACATACTTTCCAGAGCAATTAAACGATTCATCCATGACTCGACTTGCCAAGAATTCATTTGTTTATGTTGAGCTAAATAACGAGATAGTTTTACTTTAAAAGTGGATAATTTTCTTTGAGCTGCGATCGCATTATTTACAGTAGGATTTTTTGCTAACTCTTGTAATGCTACGGTCAACTCATCAGATTGTTGTGACCATTGTTGCATATAACTGCGATCGATTTGAATTTGTTGATTCTCTAATAAAAATATCCATTCTTGCTCTAAAGCTTGATAACGAGAAAGTACGGTTTCAAAAGGCTTACGGTAAGGAATTGGCTCTTCTATATTATTCTTTTTCCCTTGAGTTTTCGTAAAAATAGTTTCTAAAGAGCGATCGACATTTTCTGCTGCAAATAAAGCAAAACCTCCCGAAGGCGTATTCCTAATTAACTGCAACTGATCAAAAGCTTCCGTGTCAGGTACATTAAGTAAGCGAATGGCAGGAATAACGAAATTAGAATTTTTTTCTGAGACATCATAAATAAGTCTAATTCTGTCTTCAAAACTACCCGTATCCAAAGCATAGGTCATCAATACAACCATATCAACAGATTGATTGTAGCCCCAATCTTCCCAATGCTGTTGTAAAGTATTTAATCGACGACTACGTTCCATGGGAAATACTGCGGTGGAAAGGATCAATTCAGGACGCTTACTTTTAATTAACTTAGATGCTTCCTCCACAAAACTAGTAACCTGTTGAACTTTGAATCCAGTCCAAGAATTCCACATACGTTATGAACGATTGATTCTGGCAGGATCAACTCCATACCGTTGTTTAAATAAACGACGACTAACATTAGTGTAGCCAAATTGTTGTTTAGTTGTATTATCTTGAAAAGGATAGCGAATATAGTCTAATTGAATACCATCAACATCATATTTAGTAACGATTTCATCCATCAACGAGAGTAAGTAGCGTCTCACTTGTGGATTGGCAGGATCAAAAAAAGCTTTTTTAAAACCGGGAGTACGATTAAATACCTGACCATTTTTATCTTTTAAAACCCAATTTGGATTCCTCGTCAATACAGGACCTAAATATCCTTTTGGTTGTCCTAACAATGTATTGTGTCCTTGATTTGCTGCCGCAAATGCCCATAACCATGCGTGTAATTCCATTCCTCTCTCATGGGCTAACTCAATTGAGGCTTGGAGAGGATCCCATCCTCTGGTCATGGGGTTTTGTTGTGGAGCTACTTTACTGGGGTAAATGGGATAACTAGCATTGAGTGTTTCAAAGAATACTGTATTGATTCCTGCGACTGCCATGCGATCGAATAAAGGTTCTAAATCTTTTTTAGATTTAGCTTTTACGATCGTACCTCTATCCAACCAGATCGCTCTAATTTCAGGTTGAGCAAGGTGGTTATTAACTGGATAACTCATCCATAAATCTTGATTTTCGCACTTCAATTTGTAAGCTAATACATTTCATGATAAGAGTAA
>JAALKG010000151.1 GCA_011088145.1 Cyanobacteria bacterium MH1_Bin12
TAATATCTATAGACAAAACCACCCATTCCACCGACCAAGTAGAATTACGGATCAAATGTAGTGAATTACTTTCCGAAGAAATTGTTTCTTTAGAAAACAAAGAAGTTGAATCTTCCCAACCCATTGATTTTACTAAAAAACCTGATATTCGAACATTAGGCCCTTTAAAAGTGAAAAATTCTACCCTCAATCTATATGATTCTCAACGGGATAGAAAGTTTTATGTTGAACTATATCAACCTGAACAGTTAAAAAGCGATCGAGTACCCGTGATAGTATTTTCTCATGGTTTAAGCTCTACCCCCGAAGACTTTGCCAAAAGAGCAATTCATTTAGCTTCTTATGGTTATGTCGTTGCTATGCCTCAACATATAGGTAGTGATATTCTCAACACTAAAGATTTTTGAGCTGGTTATACCCGTGAAATTTTTGATCGACAAGAATTTATTAATCGTCCTAAAGATATTAGTTTTGTTTTGGATGAATTAACTCGCTTAAATGAAGCTCAATTTGAAGGTAAATTAAATTTAGAAAGTGTGGGGGTTTCTGGTCATTCTTTTGGTGGTTATACTGCTTTGGCTGTGGGAGGAGCAAAATTTGATTTTGAAACCTTAGAACGTAATTGTAATTCTACTATTGGTAATCTGAATGCCGCTTTATTAGTTCAATGTCGAGGGTTAAAGCTAGATCAGAGAAAAGATTACGATTTTCGAGATTCTCGCATTAAAGCCATATTCGTCAGTAATCCTGTCAATGCGGCTATTTTTGGTCGCAAGGGTTTAAGTAATATAACCATTCCAATTTTTATTTCTGCGGGCAGTTATGATCCTGCGACACCTTTTATTTTTGAACAAGGACGAACTTTCCCTTTTCTCAATAGTGAAAATACTTACCTTCAATTACAAGAAGGACAAGCCCATATTGATTTTTCAATGTTAGATGCAGGTATCAGCGATTTAATTGAAACAGTTGGTAATTTAACCTTACCCACTTCTGATTTATTGGATGCTTATACCCATTCAATGACCTTAGCTTTTTTTGAAGTACATTTAAATGGTCAAGAAAATTATCAAGATTATCTCAATGCCCGTTATTCTCAATATATGAGTGAAGGGCAAGAGTTCAAAGCTCATTTAATTACGAAAGCTTCCGTACCTGAATTAAAAATCAAATATGAAACATTTAGTAATGAGAATAGAAATTTAATTATTGATCAATAATTCTCTATTACAGGACAATTGAGATGTTAACTACTCCATCACATTGGGAATTCGATCGATTTCTTCTAAATAAAACTCACTATATTCTTTTCCTTCAATCACAATTTTTTGATTGCGTAAAAAAGCTTCGATTGTTATTGATTCTGATTTTTGAGGCGGTTGATTATGAGTGAGTACCCAAATCAATTGGGCTTCATCTTTTAATAAATATAGGTGACTACTTAACAAAGGAATAACTTTTTCGACAGTACCTTCAACTTTCAAGGAGTTTTGCAATAATTCCTCATTGTTAAGATCCTTTATTTCTACTACTTCAGAAGAAGCTAAACTTAAATTGATTAAAGTAGTACAGCCAGTGATTAACAACAAACACGAGCTTAGGAATAAACTAAAAATTTTAATATTTGAGTTCATAAAAGTTAATTAAATAAATAAAAGTTGAATTTTTGTTGCTTTTGCGATCGTCTAGAGTATATTGTTATTTATGTTTTAATCTTCAGTAATAACATGGTAGCCAAAATTTTAGACGGTAAAGGCTTAGCTAAAAAAATTCAGTCTCGCCTACAAGGAGAAATTGCTCAACAAATAACTCTGAAAAAAAGACAACCGGGATTAGCAGTATTAATGGTAGGTGATAATCCAGCAAGTACAGTATATGTCAGAAATAAAGAAAAAGCTTGTCAAAGAATCGGTATGGCTTCTTACGGTCAACATTTTCCTGCCAATACAACCCAAGCTCAATTAGAGGAAGTTATCGAAGAATTAAACGAAGATTCTAATGTCCATGGAATTTTAGTCCAATTGCCCTTACCCGATCATTTCGATTCAGTGGCTCTGTTGCACAAAATTGCCCCTCATAAAGATGCTGATGGACTACACCCCAATAATCTGGGAAAATTGGTGAGGGGGGAACAAGGCTTAAGAAGTTGCACTCCAGCAGGGGTGATGGAAATTCTTCAGGAATATGATATTGAATTAGCAGGAAAAAAAGCTGTAGTTATTGGTAGAAGTATTTTGGTTGGGAAACCAATTGCTTTAATGTTATTAGAAAAAAATGCCACTGTGACGATGGCTCATTCTCGTACGATTAATTTAAAAGAAGTTACCCGTGAAGCCGATATCTTAATTGCCGCCGTTGGCAAACCTGAAATAATCACCGCCGATATGGTAAAAGCAGGTGCAGTAGTTATTGATGTTGGTATTAATCGTTTACCCACAGAAGATGGTAAAGGTCGATTGGTTGGTGATGTAGACTCTGAAAAAGTTAAAGAAGTTGCAGGTTATATCACTCCTGTACCAGGTGGAGTTGGCCCCATGACAGTAACCATGTTGCTACAAAATACCTATGAAAGTTATTTAGAACTGGCTTGATCTAATAGTCCGTCAAGTTTCAAGTGATAAATTATGGTAGCAGGAAAGAAGGGAGAAAAGGAGCTGGGAGAGTAAAGAGAGTAAAACAGCGTAGCATAAAGGTTAATGCACCAACCTCATACGCTGGTAAATATGGATTCGATTCCTGCCTCCCCAGTAAGACATTTAAGAGATTGTAAGAGCAAGTATCAGATATTTTGTTTTCTTTACCCACTGCGGCATGCTTCCCATGATCTATATATCCACTATTTTATCTCTAACTCAGGTTAATATACAATTAACTTTGGACAGTGAATGAATATATAATCTATAGATGAAAGATATTTTAAGAGGATTAAATATATACTTGATTGGTATGATGGGTGCAGGTAAAACCACAGTTGGGGAGTTACTAGCCAAAAAATTACAATACCGCTTTATCGATACTGATGGCATCATCGAAACAGTAAGTCAAAAAAGTATCAATGAAATTTTTACCCAAGAAGGAGAGCAAGGTTTTCGTCAACTAGAAACTCAAGTATTAGATCAAGTTTCTGCTTATTTACGTACTGTTATCTCTACAGGAGGAGGCATTATTCTTCGCCAAGAAAACTGGAGTTATTTACAAAATGGTATGGTAATTTATCTGGATGTACCTGTGGCGTTACTGGTCAAAAGATTAGCTGAGGATCAAACTAGACCTTTGTTACAAGCAGAAAATTTAACAGAAAAACTAACGAAGCTAGGAAAAGAAAGACAATCTTTATATCAACAAGCAGATATCACTATTTCAATAACTGAACGAGATCAAGTTGCTGATATTGTTGAACAAATTATTGCCAAAATTCCTAGCAAAATTAAACCTCCTTTTAATCCTGAAACGAATTAATTAAGGTAGAAATGGGATTAGTAATCCAATTTAAAGCCACAGCTAATTGATGTTCTACAGTGGGTAAACGATAGAGATAGACTAAGCGTCTGGCAAAATAAGCTAAACCGCCATCTAAAGATATTCCTAAGCCACTAAGGGTTGCGGCATCTGAACCCAAGGCTAACATTTCTCCAAGGGGTTGATACTTGAAGGGTAATAGAGGTTTGTCTTCTAAAGTCGCCCAGATATTCCAAGCACAATAGTCGGCTTGTTGAAAGGCAACTTGAGCTGTTGCAGGTAAAGGATTACCTTCTTTATCTTGAGAGATAACTAAGTCTCCTAAGGCAAAAACATGGGGATTATCTTTTACTTGCAGCTGAGAGTTAATTTCTATATGACCTCGATCGCTTTTAGGAAATGGTAATGTATTAGTTATGGTGACAGGAGTTGTTCCCACTGTCCAAACCACTATATCGGTGGGGATTATATCTATTTGACCTTTGTAAGATAAACTAATTTGATGCTCTGTTATGTTATTGACTTCGGTGTCTAAATCTAACCAAATTTGACGATCGCTTAAGGCTTGTTTGGCTTTATCCTGATTAAAGCTGGGAGAATCGGTTAAGATGTCCGAATTTCGATCAATAATCCGAATCTTGCCTTTGTCTCCTAATCTATCGGCCATTTTTAAAGCTATTTCAACACCACTGTAACCACCTCCAACCACAGCCACTCTGATTCTTTCTGACTCTGAATTTTCTATTGTTCTTAGTTTTTCTTTTAATTTGTAAGCATGGTCTAAAGTACGAAAAGGAATAGCATATTCTTTTGCTCCTTCGACTATACCAATCGGTGTTTTACCGCCTAAAGCAACGACTAGACGATCGTAACTAATATGATCATGATTTTCTAGACTAACTTCTTGGCTGGAAATATCAACATTTTTGACGGTATCTTGAATTAAATGAATGGAAGTATTAGCTAATAAGTCAGCATAATATGGGGCAACTTCCCAACTTTGCATTTCTTCGGTGATTAATTCATAGAGTAAAGGAGAAAAGACAAAGCGATCGTTTTTTTCAATTAAAATAATTTCTGGTTGAGGCTCTGTCCATTGTAGTTGTTGTAATTTTAAGGCGGTATATAATCCACCAAAACCACCACCAAGAATGACTATTTTTTTCATTTTTTTATACCTAACTACTTTTTTAAATTTATATTCAACGATTAAAATAACCAAGTTATTAATTCAGAATTTAGAACTATAGCAGTAGAGCAGATAGTTAGGAAATTCTTGCCACAGATATCTTGTCTGTTTTACTGTTGTTCTATTTTGTCATAAACAACTGCCTTGTTGCCCGACCAATAATCGGTAATTATCTTTAGATTGAGATTCATTGATGGTTTTAATAATTTTTAGGCAGGAGAAATTAACTCATCGGGGTCTAAAATAAAGATGGTTTTTTCTGTTTCTGCTTCATTTTGATTAACCATAAAAACATGAGAAGCTATTTTTAGGGTATCAGCACGACGATAAGAGTCGGGTAAAGCACGAATTATATTTAATTTCACGTCATATAATTCAGGACTCTTTTTAATTAAGATGCCAAAGGTTTCATCAACACTATTTTGAGCAAGCAGTAAATATTTTTTATCTTCTGAATTCAATTGTTGAGGCACATTAAATAATTTTTGATGTAAATCAATTACTGTAATTTCTTCGTTACCGATATTGACTAATCCATAATGATTCAAGCCACTACCCATGACACTGGAATAATTTACGATTTTTTCAACAGTATCTATGGATAAAGCAACGTTTAGATTACCAATAGGAAAGACTAATAACTTAATTGTGTCGGTATCTGTCCGTTGAGATTTAGACAATAAATTGGCGCTATTCATAATCGAGGAAGAGAATAAAACTATTTAAGTTTAGTCTAATGTAAATTGGACATTGAATGTGTAAGATTTATCTGCTAAGTGTGATAATAAGCTGATTAAATTTATTTTAAGTCGAATCAGTTAAGCGATCGCATTAGGTTTTCAAATAAAATAATCTATTGGTCTGCCAAGGGAAGATATTGAGACATTGAATTGGACGGATCAAAAAATAGCCCAAGCATGTGATTGTCGAATTACAACAGTGGAAAACGTGAGACGAAGATTAGTCACAGAAGGAATAGAAATCGCAGTACCGAAAAGTTCCCCTGCCTTTTGACAAATGACAGAAGCAACAATCAGAGATGCGTGGGGGGGAGAGGGGGGGGGGGGGGGGGGGGAAATGGGAATGGTAGTGTT
>JAALKG010000152.1 GCA_011088145.1 Cyanobacteria bacterium MH1_Bin12
GTGATTCATCCCATGGGCATAGCCGTGGGTCTTCTCAAGGAACACAGATAAAACAGCATTGAGTCAAGATTAAAGCTAAAATAGTAAAGAATGCACAATTAAGATTTAGTTCATGACTTCTTCTCCTACTGCCCAAGAAATCAAAGCTATATTCAATCAAATAGCCCCTGTATATGATACTCTCAATGATGGTTTAAGTTTTGGGTTCCATCGTATTTGGAAATCAATGACAGTAAAATGGAGTAATCCAAACCCTAATGCGATCGCATTAGACCTTTGTTGCGGTAGTGGATATTTAACTTTTCTCTTGGCGAAACAGGTCACCCAAGGACAAGTTTTTGGAGTTGATTTTTCCTCACAACTATTAGAAATAGCTAAGGAAAAAGAATCTACTAAATCATTTTTAAAACCAATACAATGGTTAGAAGCCGATGTGTTACATTTACCATTTCCCCCCAATCATTTTGACTGTGCAACGATGGGATATGGACTAAGAAATGTTACAGATATTTCCCATTGTTTTCAAGAAATTAGGCGAGTATTAAAACCCAAAGCAAAAGTAGCTATCTTGGATTTTCATAAACCCGCCAACGATTTTATTGCTAATAGTCAAAAATGGTATTTGGATAATATAGTTGTCAATCTAGCTGATTTTTTAGGAGCAAAAAATGAGTATGCTTATATTTATCCTAGTTTAGAACGTTTTCCTAACGATACCAAGCAAATTCAATTAGCATTAGAAGCTGGTTATAGTGAAGCTATACATTATCCTTTATTAGGAGGAATTATGGGAGTTTTATTATTAACTAAATAGCGATGATTACTCTAGAGTATTGATGACAAAATATATAGTGATAAATATTGTAGTAAAAGCTTCACATCACAATAAAAATGTAATTTTAATAACTAATCAATTTTACTTTTATCTAACACTTATTTGAGCTAAACATTGATCATACTCAAATTGAGAATAGTCGTAATTATCAATTATCAATTATTAATTATTAATTATCATAATGCCCTTAGAAGTAATTAATTGGTGGCGAATTGTTTTGCCTCCTGTCGCAGGTGGTTTTATTGGATATTTTACTAATGATTTAGCGATTAATATGCTATTTCGTCCTTATAAAACTCGATACATTTTTGGTAAAAGAGTACCTTTTACACCTGGGCTTATACCCCGAAATAAAGAACGATTAGCGACAAGAGTTTCTGATACGATTATGAACTCTTTACTAACCCCTGAAGAATTACAAAAGTTAGCTCAAAAATTATTAGCAAAAGAAAGAGTAGAATCGGGTATTCTTTGGTTAGCAGACTTAGCTTTAGAAAAAGTAAAAGAAGATAAGGAACAGAAAACTGCCAAAATTTTATCAGATATTTTAAGTGATTTATTTGGTGATTCTTTTCCTAAATTATTAAAAGCTTTGGCAAGAAAAGGTGATTTATTAGAAAGTCAAATCGATCAAATTTTCGATCGCATTTTATTAGATCTACAATTAACCGAATTGCAAGCAAGACAACTATCGGATTGGTTATTAAAAGTTGTTTTTGCCCCTAATTTATTAAGAGAACGTCTAATCGATTTTTTAACTGACCGCAATATTTCTGTCATTGATGAAGGTTTTCGAGAAAAAGCCAGTGGTACTTATTGGGTTGTCGCCAATTTATTTGGGGTCAAAAATTCCCTACAAAGATTAAGAAATTTTTGTCTTGATGAAAAAGACACAGCGAATACTCGTATCAAAGAAATATTATTATCTTTAGAAGTTAGAAATCAATTAAAAGAACTGTTCTTATCCTTATCATTACAAAATTTACCTCTATCAACTGTCAAACAATTACGAGAAACAACCAATAATGTGGTGAGAACTTATTTACAAGAAAAAGGTTCGGATGTTTTACAGGAATTTAGCTCGATCGTCGAATGGGAAAAAATATCAATTTTAATTATTAATCGTTTACAATCTTCTACAGTGGTTAGTAGTTCATTAGGTTTGATTAGTGAAGAATTGGCCTTAATTTTAGAACGTTATTTAGAGAAAGATTTAGAACATATTGTTGCTGAAATTATTCCTATTTTATCCATCGATGAAGTTATTATTGAAAAGGTCAAAGCGACCTCTCCTGAAAATTTAGAAGAAGCAACTCAAAGTATTGTCAGAAATGAGCTACAAGCAATTGTCAATTTAGGCGGAGTCTTAGGCGTATTGATTGGTCTTTTACAGACTTTGTTATTTTTATTTACCTAACCGATGCTAGATAAAAATTCAAAGGGATCAAAAAATTAACAATTAACAATTAACAATTAACAATTAACAATTAACATCATGGTATATTCAAGAATAAAACCTGCATGAATACTCAAGAAAAATCAAGTAATCAAGTGGAAGCTCCATCAGATGAAAATCCAGAGCTGATTAAGCCCCAATTTACCTTTAAACAGCTTTGGAATATGAATTTTGGTTTTTTTGGTATTCAATTTGGATGGGGCTTACAGATGGCAAATATGAGTGCTATCTTTGAGTATTTAGGCGCAGATGCTCATCAGTTGCCAATACTTTGGATTGCCGCTCCTCTTACAGGTTTAATTATTCAACCGATTATCGGAAATCTTAGCGACTATACATGGACTTTTCTAGGCAGAAGAAGGCCTTATTTCCTCGGTGGAGCAATTTTAGCCACTATTGCTTTAGTATTTATGCCTCACTCTTCTAATCTTTGGATGGCAGCAATGTTATTGTGGATCTTAGATAGTAGTGCTAATGTTAGTATGGTTCCTTATCGTGCTTTTGTGGG
The DNA here is from genome assembly GCA_011088145.1 of Cyanobacteria bacterium MH1_Bin12. Lineage (GTDB taxonomy): Bacteria > Cyanobacteriota > Cyanobacteriia > Cyanobacteriales > Cyanobacteriaceae > JAALKG01. The sequence goes on from JAALKG010000152.1 coordinate 2,800, forward strand.
AGACTTGTTACCCAAAGAACAGAGGACAAGAGGCTTTGCAATCCAAAGTGTTATGGTTGGTATGGGTGCAGTTTTGGCTTCTGCTTTACCTTGGCTATTAAATCATTTTTTAAACATCAAAAATACCAGCAATTCGGCTCATCTTATTCCTTTGACAGTGGAGTATTCTTTTTATATTGGGGCAGCACTTTTTTTGGGTACAGTCATTTGGACAGTTGCCACCACACCAGAATATCCCCCTGAAAACTTAGAAAAATTTGCAGTTTTAAAAGCCGAAAGAAGTGGTATAACTAACAGTCTCAAAGAAAGTTGGTATGCGTTAAAAGAAATGCCTCGTACGATGAGTCAGTTAGCGAAAGTACAATTTTTTACTTGGTTAGGTATATTTTGTTTTTTCCTTTATTTTCCCCCTGCTGTGGCTCATAATATTTTTGGTGCCACAACTCAGGATTCGATCGTCTATAGTGATGGAATTGAATGGGCTGGATTATGTTTTGCGTTATTTAATGCTGTCTGTATTGGCTTTTCTTTCTTATTACCTTATTTAGCCAGAACAATAGGTCGTCAAGTAACTCATTGTCTTTGTTTGCTTTGTGGTGGAATCAGTTTAATCTCCTTACTGATAATTGATAATCAATATTTATTATTACTAGCAATGATTGGTTTAGGTACAGCATGGGCAAGTGCCTTGGTGATGCCCTATGCGATGCTAACAGGAGCAATTCCTCCTCAACGTCGAGGTGTTTATCAAGGTATTTTTAACTTTTTTATTGTCTTGCCAGAAATTGCGATTTCTTTATGTTTTGGTTGGATAATGAGTTATTTTCTCCATGACAATCGTTTGATGGCCGTTGTTCTCGGAGGAGTGTTTTTAATTATAGGAGCAGGTTTAACTTTATTAGTTAAAACTAATCCAATTGGGATCGAGTCCAGTACACCCGTCGAATCTATTGAATCAGTCTAAAAATTACCGCACTTATACCCTCTAAATTCCCGATACTTAAGTTAACAGGGAGAATAATAATCTCTTGTCCCCTTAGCACTCATCGCATCATTTAGACGATCGAGGGCATGGATATAAGCTGCTGTACGAAAAGAAACATCAGACTTAGTCGCAATTTTCCAAACCTCTTGGGTTTCAGTGATCATTCTGCTTTTTAATTGCTCTTTTACTTCATTTAAACTCCAATACAAACCATTACGATTTTGTACCCATTCTAAATAACTAACTGTAACCCCTCCTGCATTAACTAAAATGTCAGGAAAAACTTTGATATCTTTAGATTCTAGAATAGTGTCCGCAGAAGAAGTCACTGGGCCATTCGCTACTTCAAAAATATATTTAGCTTTAATTTGCGAAGCATTGTCTGCGGTAATTTGCTTCTCCAATGCAGCAGGAATTAATACATCTACATCGAGGGTCAATAATTGTTCGTTGGTTATGATATCATGTTCAACAATACTGCACACAGAATCTTGACAGTAAACTCCTTTAATCGATAAGTTATTTTGTTTATACTCTCTGATACTGGGAATATCTAAACCCTGTTCAGAATATATTCCGCCTCGCGAATCACTTACCGCAATAACCCTATAACCAGCATTACCTAAAAGTTCGGCAATTTCTGCCCCTGCATTACCAAAACCTTGAACTGCGCTCGTCGTTTCTTCTGGTTTTTGATTATATTTTGGCAAAATCGTGTTAATAACATGAAAAGCACCTGTAGCTGTGGCGGTACCTCGTCCTTGACTAACACCCATCGTTACAGGTTTGCCTGTGACCACACCCAAGGAAATATGACGAAGAATAATACTATATTGATCCATCATCCAACCCATGATCATTTCGTTGGTATAGACATCTGGTGCTAAGATATCAACATCAGGTCCGATAAAATCTGCGATCGCTTCAATGTATCCACGACTTAATCGCTCTAACTCTGCCTTAGATAATTCTTTGGGATTAACGGTAATACCACCTTTAGCACCACCAAAGGGTAAATTTAGCAATGCACATTTAAAGGTCATCCAAAATGCTAAAGATTGTACCTCGTCAAGGGAGACAGAAGGATGATACCTCACCCCTCCTTTCCCAGGCCCTCTAGTGTCGTCGTAACGCACTCGATGACCTTGGAATATACGCAATGAACCATCATCCATTCTCACTGGTATGGCAACGGATAAGCTCGCTTTGGGATACTTCAATCTTTCGATCGCATCTTCAGAGATAGAAACATACTGCAACGCTTTTTCTAGTCTGACACTGGCATCGGCTAAGAGTGATTTTTCCATACAATCATCTCCAGTAATTGTCTTTATCTTTTTATTTAACCATTTATTGTTCACATAAAGTATCAAACGAGACAATATTGTTACATTGGTTTGACTTTGAGTATAGACATTTTTATCGATCGCTTTTTTCAAGAATATAGTTCATTCATTTTTTCTATTTCCTTAATCATTTTTTGTCGAACAGCTTCAGGAGAAACTATTTCGCAGTTTTTACCGTAGCGTAAGACTTCACGTACTAGCCAAAAAGGATTACTGACTTTTCTTATTACAACTAGTTTATCTTTTTGTCGATCGTCATCTTTTATTGGATTTATATCTTCTGGTTTTGATTCGTAAGCTTTTCTCATACCGCCATAAAAGTGTAAGTACACTTTTGTTTTGTCTAACCCTTCTGTTCTCCATTTATATTGAGAGTGAAGTATATTTTTAATGCGATCGATTCTAAAACAACGATTATGTTTTAATTCTTCTATCTCTGGTTTATCAAGGATTTCGTAACACCAAGCATCAAGATAAATTTAATTCTCAGTTGAAAGTCTATCGTTTGACTTCAGCTAATTTAGAAGATTATATAGAAACTAATAAGTTACCTTTTACAATACCTTCGCCATTAAGCGGGAATATTTTTCTCATGAATACGACCAAGCAC
>JAALKG010000153.1 GCA_011088145.1 Cyanobacteria bacterium MH1_Bin12
CAAAGGTTAAAATCTTGACATAGCAATACTTTTAGAAATCATCAATGTCCTAATCAACCCGTTCTCTGCTATGGTAGAGCATCAATTTTGTTTTGAGGGATAGGCAGTCATATTTAAAACTCTAACACCACAATTTCTCTCCGGGCTCCCTTCTCCCCTGCAATCTAAACGATAAACTCAATGGATCCAAGCCCAAGCTTATTCTGGGTACCAAAACATGCCCTTAATCCCTTCAGGGTCGGGAATAAATCCTAAACAACGATAAAAATCCACCACTTGAGGATCAGCAAAAAGAGTTACATTGCTAATGTCATTGCTACGTAGTTTATTAATCATATATCTCATAAATGCTTTACCTAATCCCTTACTTTGAAAGCGAGGATGAATCACAACATCCCAAATAGTCGCATTAAAAGCATGATCGGAAGTAGCACGAGCAAACCCAATAAGATAAGATCTTGCTCCTCGAAATTCCCAAATAGAAGCCACTAGGTAGCTATGTTGTAAAGCTTTTCTGACTTTTCTTAAGGGTCTTCTTGCCCATCCAACAGAGTCACATAATTCTTCTAATTCGTAGACATCGATTGATTGATTTGTACTGAAAAAAATTTTGCAGTTGCCGAACATTTTCGGATCGACTGTAACCCAATCCCTCTCCCCAGAATGTTCAGAGAGAGTATTATTATCTGTTTCTGTTTTTGTGGTAAATAGTTTTTGTAACCAAACCATGCCTTTATGGTTTACTCTTTGATGATGTTAATATACTCGGGCTGATTTGCTTTATAACAAATATTAGGCGATGATAACATAATTTTGACTACCATTGAACATTCTACCCAACAATTACCCAATGGTAAAGATGCGATCGTCTGGTATTATCAGTCATGCGATCGCATCTTTAATTAATCTGATCTTATTGATGTTTTTGGAAAACCAAAGTAACATTATGTCCACCAAAACCCAAAGAATTAGATAAAGCAACATCGACTTGCACTTCACGACTTTTGTGGGCAACATAATCTAGATCGCATTCTGGATCAGGATTGGTTAAATTAATGGTAGGAGGAACTTGATCGTTTTTAATCGCCATTACCGTTGCAACAGCTTCTATACCACCGCTACCTCCCAACAAATGACCTGTCATCGACTTGGTTGAACTAATCACAATTCGACGAGCATTCTGTTCACCTAAAGCCTTTTTAATTGCCCTTGTTTCAGTCACATCATTGGCAGGAGTACTAGTACCGTGAGCGTTGATATAAGAAACTTGCTCAGGAGCAATATTACCGTCTTTTAACGCTAATTTAATCGCTCTGGTAGCACCCTCACCTTCAGGTACAGGAGCGGTCATATGATAGGCATCACAAGTCATTCCATAGCCTACCATTTCAGCATATATGGTTGCGCCTCTAGCGATCGCAGATTCTCTTTCTTCCAAAATGAGGACACCACAGCCTTCACCCATGACAAAACCATTACGATCTTGATCAAAAGGACGACTAGCAGTTTCGGGACTCTCATTGCGAAAAGAAAGTGCCTTCGCCGAAGCAAAACCCGCCATAGACAGTTGGGTAATAGCAGCTTCTGTACCACCACAAATCATTGCCTTAGCATGACCTGATTGAATTAAACGAAAGGCGTCTCCAATGGCATTAGAACCAGCCGCACAAGCGGTTACAGAACAAGAATTAGGTCCTTTCGCACCAGTATGGATTGCGGTTAAACCCGCTGCCATGTTAGAAATCATACTGGGTACAGTAAAGGGGCTTACTCTGCTAGGCCCTTTAGTTAACAAAACTTCATTCTGCTCTTCCATAATACTCAAGCCACCAATTCCAGTACCAATTAAGACACCAATATCATCGGCATTATCATCATTAATTTTTAAATTGGCATCCTTGAGAGCATCCTTACTAGCAGCTAATGCAAATTGAGAAAACCGCCCCATACGTTTGGCTTCTTTACGAGTTATATAATCCAACGGATCAAAATCTTTTACTTCACCGGCAATTTTACAGGCATAGTCGGTGGTATCGAAATGGGTGATGTAACCAATACCATTTTTTGCTTGGATTAATCCTTGCCAATATTCTTCTAAATTATTACCAATAGGAGTAATGGCACCCAAACCTGTAACTACGACTCTGTTGAGTTCTCGACTAGTCATAATTGTCTTTTATATAATGAAACATCTGCAATTAAAGCAGACAAAATTTTTATAAATCAACTTTATTTATGGATATGGGGATTCAAGTCATATACAGCAATTAATCATGATTTTTGCCGTCAATTAATTTGCTATAGATAAAAAAAAACTTAATTTTAATATCTCCAATTATCTTTGGTGAATCAAAGATAAGTTGACAAAAAAATTTGCTTTAAGCTTCATCTTAAAAGATGAAATATGCTTTGCTAAGGGTTTAAGTCTTGAATAAAGGAAAAATCCTTTGTACTTTACCCTTGGAATTTTTTTGACGACCCCCATAATTTCAGTATCAAAAAGTTAGATACAAATAAAAAACGATATCTTCGCTTATGCTTTATTTTCGATGTGTTCTAGGGCTGCACCTACGGTAGCAATTTTTTCAGCTTCTTCGTCAGAAATTTCGATTTCAAAAGCTTCTTCTAAAGCCATAACTAATTCCACTACATCTAAAGAATCAGCATCCAAATCATTAACAAAATTTGCTTCTGGAGTAACTTTGTCGACATCCACATCTAATTGTTCAACAACGATGTCTTTTACTTTATCTAAAATTTCTTGGTTCATATTATTTTGCAAAATTATTTTACTTATACGTCTGTATTTTCACTCGAATAAGTAGTTGAATTTAAAATAAGACGGTTTAACTGTTTCTTAGTTTACATTTTTTTGGTAAGCAATTTATAATAATAGCCAAAATTTATCTTGATCAGCTGAAGGGTGCTACTGCTCGATCGTCTTTTTTAAAGAATGATACTTAAAGGTATTAGGTTTTAGGTAAAAAATAAATCCAAGAAGTAAAAAGTTATGGACTAATAGTTTTAATCTCTATCAAAAGTTATTAGATGAATCTCTCCTGAGGTAGATGTGATCACCATGAATTTATTTGTATTGTGTAACAGAAGAAGACAAAACAACAAATAATTTTTTATGATTTATACCCAAGCAATTGCAGAGAAAAATATATCCTTTTTAGAAAAAGTTAAAGAACAAGCTAATTTAGAAAATATTTACGAAGGAAGAGAACTATTTGAAAATCTAACTCAAAGTTTTAAACAAGCCTTAAAAAGAGAATTACAAAATAAGGAAACTCAGTCTGAATTGCAATCTTTATTATCGGAATTATTAGAGGAATTAAAAATTAATTATGTACAAAATTCCTCCCAACAAGATCCCACAATTACTCTTTCTGAAGTTGAGCAAATGCAATCATCCTCACCTTAAAAGGTTGTAAGAACAAGTATTAGATATGGTGTTTTCGTCCTCTTAATATCTTTCCAATAACAGGTTAACTTCTGCTTCTAAATCCATATCTTTCATTGCTTTCCATTCTGCTTCACGTACAGCAATATAAACTCTTGAGAATTCTTCTCCTAAATTATCTAATAAAATGCGATCGCTTTTTAGATGACCAATCGCCTCACCCAAATTAGTTGGTAATCTTTTAATTCCATATTCAGTGAGTTTTTCCACCGATAATAATCCCGGATCGACATCCAAAGCAGAAGATAATGGTAAATTACGACGAATACCATCCAATCCAGCATAAATAACTGTACCTAAAGCGATATAAGGATTAGCAGAAGCATCATTAGTTTTCAATTCAAAATGAGTCGGAGTAGGAGGTGTAGGATTACTCGGTACTCTGATAGCACCCTCTCGATTATCATATCCCTAGGCAGAAAAAGCACCACTCCAGTAATGGGGTTGAATACGACGATAAGAATTAGTGCAAGGAGTGGTTAGTGCCATTAAACCCTGAAGGTGATTCAGTATCCCCGCCATAAAATGTTGCGTAATAGTCGAAACCTGATTATTGCCATCCCCTGTAATATTTTGACCATCTCGCCACAGACTTAAATGTAAATGACACCCGTTTCCTGCCTGTTCAGCAAATATTTTGGGCATAAAGGACGCTTTTAAATTATGATTCATAGCGACACCGTGGACCGTTTCACGAAACATAATTTGATTGTCGGCACTTTTTAAAGCTTGATCGTATTTTATGGTAACTTCCTGTTGTCCAAATGCTGATTCAGGATAATATCTTTCCACAATCATATCTTGAGCTAATAAGGCATCTGCGATCGCATCTACTACCCGATAATTACTATCCATTGATAGAGTTGATGCAAATACAGTCTTATCTGTGGGAATTAACTGCTCATTATTGTTGTGTAGGAGGGTAAATTCATTTTCAAATGCCGCCTTAATTATGATATCTTCTTGTTGAGCAGATGCGATCGCTTGACGAAGAAAATTTCGAGGACATAAAGACCAAGGTTGATTATTCTGGACCATATTAGCCATAACTCTCCCATGAGTTGGAGCATAAGGTAAAATTTGTAAAGTTGACCAATCAGGAACTAACCAAGCTTCTCCAACAGGGCCTAATCCTGTTTCAGTGATAACTCCATCAAACATCACAGGAAGAGCTTGTTGGGCAACGGTAATACTGACGGGATCATCGAAATTATCAGCCAAAATATCTAAATGAATTGCCTTGGCACGAATAATATTCGCATTGTCACAAAAAACTAAACGTAGAAACTTAACTCCCGCGGATTTTAAGTATTTAATTAATTCTTGGCTCATCTTCTTTCGCAAATTATCGCTAATGGACTCTTGCTTTTTAGGTTATGCAAAAGTTTTTATCAATTGGTGATTTCCTTCACATAAATTTATCTGGGAAGTAATAGAATCATTGACATAGCAAAGGACAAAGGATGAAGGTTAAAAGCTCGACATCACAATACTTTCATAAATCATCAATGTCCTAATCAACCCGTTTTCTGCTATCGGAAAAAAGGGTGAAAATATTATTCTCCCTTCTCCCCTACAATCTCAACAATAAATTTATGGCATCGAAGCTTACAAAACTTGTCAGATATACATCTGAAGCTCTTGTTTCTGAGATGATTGGGTTTTTCAACAATCACAATTCTGCTATAATTTATACTTTCTATTTATTAATATAATCACCGCTATTTCTCTATGTCAAAAGCAAAAATTTTACAGCCAGATTTAGTTTTAGGGGATATTGTTATTCATTTAACAACTGACATGATTCAAAAACATAATCTGAAAGGTTTAATTTTAGATGTAGATGACACTTTAGTCCCTTGGCGCGAACAACATTTATCTTCTGAATTAATAGAATGGGCTACAGAAGTTCGCAAATACGCAGATTTATGGTTAGTTAGTAATAACATCAGCGAAAATCGCATTGCTCGTATTGCATCTGAACTGGATGTACCTTTTATTTTTGGTGCGGGTAAGCCCTCTCGACGCAAACTTAAAATTGCTGCCGAAGCGATGAATCTTCCTTTTTCTAATATTGCTATGGTTGGCGATCGTTTATTTACAGATGTATTAGCTGGTAATCGTCTAGGTTTATTTACTGTCTTAGTTGAACCAATGATTTCTCCAAATCATAACAAACTTTTCTCTATTCGTAATTTTGAGGTCTGGCTCTCACAAAAACTAGGGCGTGTCATCAATTAGAACTTAAAACAAGATAGAATATACCCCTAA
>JAALKG010000012.1 GCA_011088145.1 Cyanobacteria bacterium MH1_Bin12
TATTGTCTAGCTACGATTATCTCAAAATTTTTACTCTTTTGGGTAGATCCTTTTTGAGAAATCACCTAATAGGACGATTATTCTCAGAATCACTGGTGATTAGTTTGCCAATATCGGTAAGAGTTGCCAAGGTGATTCTCCTGTGTTTATTGCGTTATTGTAAACTACCCCACCTTACTTCGTTGAAGGTGGGGCTTCATCTCCAACAGATAGCCTCGTAGTGGATTTCTTTCGTCCTCCTCTATTTGGTCTTACATCTGGAATTTTTCCACGAGGATGTTATGGATATTGCAGAAGTTGTACAATCATCTGTTAATAAACATAAAACTTCCACTGTAACTTCCGTAACGTTTGCTAGTGATACCATTGCGAGTAGTACCATTATAAAATTCTGCACCTAGACGAATTCTAATTGCGACTCTACCTCCATCTTGAAAAACCATTCAGTTGCCCTTCAAGAGAGATGCGGCGTGAATCTTCTACCTTAAAAGCGTATTCTTCTGAACTACCTGGAATTCTTCTAGCATTGATCCAGAAATCACAATCCTTACATTCCCTTATCCTCCCTATATATCTTATCGCAGTGACTGTGCCACGAAGAGAAAAATTCTCACAATCTATAAGCTTAATAGATTGTCTATTGGCCGTTCTTACATGATCACGAGTCAAATGGATAATAATTCCATTAACAAATACGCCTCGCATAGAACCAGTAACAAAGTCAAAGGCATCTGGATCCGCCTCATCCCCTCGCAAAAGAGTCACATCTCTCAGATAAACGCTTGCACCATAAGTACGTGCACTATATTCATAACCCACTGCTCCTTTTCCAGCAATAGTAATACCGTAGTTTTTATATTTTTCTGCAGTAAATCCATCTACAGAGATCGCCTGAAAAATCCTATCAGCAGGTACTTCTACAGCTTTCAATCCACCAGGATCACCTGCCTTTATGAGTAGTGGTTCTGGGCAATTTATCGCACGATTATTCCGAAGCGAAACATCGTGAACAGCAGAAAGACTATAACCATTTGCATTACCAATAAGATTGTGGACAATGCAATCTTGTATCGTTAAGTAGCTGGGGTGCCAGGTTCTTTCAATAGGATTAGGAGCTTTATCATTTCCTGACCAATGTGCTGATATTCCATTCGGTTTTAATTTTATCTTCCATCCACGCTTTAATAGTAATGGCATCAAAGTACGGGTGATCAATTAAATGCGTTCTCAATGAATCTGCATTAACTAGAACCATTAAATCATCTGGGTTTACTTGGCTGAAACACAAAAACTCAACTTCACTCATATCTGAATACTTCTAACAGGGAGCGTCAGCTTTTATTATAGATTATATAAAAATCAGCTATTGTTGTCAGGAATCAAAGTTAAAGATTCGATCGGCACAAAATTGATTTCGAGCTTATAGCCTACTGCTTCAGCATAGTCTGCGATCGCATCAAAGGTATTCTGAAATTACTAAAAGAATTCTGATAGCCGATAGCTTATCGCTTATAGTTGCTCACATTAGGCTACTAAAATTGGTTGACATAATATATCTTCTAGTTTCTTTTCTTCTTGATACACGGATGCGATCGAATTTTGCATAATTTGTTCGATAGATAAACCCTCTTTATACTGTTGTAACCATTGTTGAGCTTGATTACCATTTTCTAAAATACTATAAGCGGGGGTAAGAAAACAACCGAATCCTTTTTGTTTGGCAATAGGATGTAATTCCTCTATTAATTCTTCTAGCCAATCTTTAGCAATAATTTCTCTTCCATCTTGCCAATGATATAAAGTTGCTTCCAAACTAGATTTGGCAACTGCCTGTTCATTATGGTCAACAATTTTTAATAGTTCTGTTTCTAAATCCCCATTATCGATGGTACTTTGAGTGAGAGGATCAAAACTGTCATCGGCTAAAATTTGATTAACTCTCGCTTCTAAAATAGCGGTTATCGCCAATAAATGAATCGGATTGAGGACTAAATCACAAATTCTCAATTCCAAACGATTTAAACCATATGGACGGTTATCACCATTAGGTCTTACAGAACACCACAAATGTCGGACATTTTGCATTGTACCTAAAACTAATTGTTTTTCAACCCACTTAATGTATTGTTCATGACTACCGAATAAAGGTACATGCTTGGGAGTTTGAGGAAATAAACCCCAACGGCTGGAATGAGAACCTGTTACTTGGTTATCTAAAAAAGGAGAAGAGGCACTCAAAGCAAGTAATAAAGGTCCTTCTAGGCGAATGAGGCGATAGGCTCGCATTAATTTTTCGGGATCATCAATACCAATGTTGATGTGAATACTGGCAGTGACGATACTGGTATGGTAAGTGTTTTCTATATAGTCATGATAAGGATTGTTAGGATCAGAGCGAACAAAGGTTTTGCTATCACCTAGAGAAAGAGTACTGCCTGGTAGAATTGTATAGTTACCAAGAGATTGGAGATATTTTCTCAGATCTTTACGAGGACGTAATAATGCACATAAAAGGCGATCATAATTACAGAGCGGAGCTGTGGTATATTCGACATTACGATTATCAGGTTCACGAACAAAACCTTGTAAATTGCTGACAATCTGACTAGAAAGTCCGACAACTTCTCCTTGGGGAGTACCTGTATAGACTTCTACCTCAAAACCTTTTGATAACAGCACATTTATTCCTCAATCTTTCTTTTCTTTACAATTATTCTAGATTTTACCTTAATTCACCGTCAATTTATGGAAATATGATGTTCGGTTAAACGATTATAAGCAGTTATTAAACGCCATGCCTTTTAAACTTTGAGCTTTTTTATCCATGATTATTCAACCAAGTAGTGAGGTCATCGATCGAGTTAAAATCCAATAAAGCCTCACCCAAATCTTCTAGAATATTGAGAGGTAAACTCATAACTGTTGTCTCTAAACTGGGAGATAATTCGCCTATTTTCCTTTTCAAAAGACGAACAATCAATAAAGTGGCTTCTTGTTGTAATCCCCGTTGAATTCCTTGGTCGATTCCCTGGTCGATTCCCTGTTGGATGCCCTCTTGAATACCAACTTGTTTGACTTCGTCCAATTTAGCCTTATAAATAGGTGACAGTTTCATAATTAACTCCTGATCCTCTGGTGTCAACTCTTGCCTTTTTTCCTTGTTCAATTGTAGCATCGTAAATAAATTACTTACCAACTCTAAAACACTATTCCTGTAAGGATTATCATTTGGTAAAGCATTTAATTCTTCGATTGCTTTTTCTTGTACTTTGCCCTTTCCCAACATTCTCAACCACAAAGTATCTTCATTGACAGGTAACTGATGTATCACTATTATCCCAGTAGATAAAGCAGGTGCTAAAAAGTATATTCCATCTTCCCAATCATCTCTTTTTTTTGCTTCAAAATAACTTAATATTTTCTCTGATAAAGTTGGTGTTAAAATCCATAAATTTATTTCTTCTTGCTCCTTATTTTTCTTCTTATTTTTTCTGGCGATCGATGTTTTTACATCTGCTAATTTACCAAGACATTCGATGATTTGATGAGTGTAAACTGAATTTCGATACACTTCGAATAAACAGGTTGTATCTAATAATTTTCTCAGTAAACCTAACTGATTAAATTCTTTATTTACTTTTTTGTTTGGTTGAAAAAACACATCAATTTCTTTAGTTTGAGATGCGATTTTACTACCAGAATTTGCCACTCCATAATCTTTGATTAGTTCGGGTAAATATTCTTTAACAAAGTCGTCATGAGGAAATTGACTCATCAATATCAAGTGGTAAATATTTATCAGTCCTCATCATAGCAAAATAAATAGGATCAACCTAAAGCTGGTGCTAAGCGATCACGAAGTACTATGCTTCGGGCGATCGCACTGACCATATTAGGATAGAATACTATAGCAAAATACTTTAAATACTTAATTGCGGATACCTATTTGAAGTAGTTGTATTTAAGTTCTGAGTTCTAAGTTCTGAGTTCCACAAGAATGGTCAATTAAGATAAAATGCTAAATATTCCTCAAATTATTTCCACTGAATTATCTGTTCAGATCCAAAATGTTAAAACTGCTTTAGAACTTTTTGCCGAAGGAGCAACTATTCCTTTTGTCGCCCGTTATCGCAAAGAGCGTACAGGATCATTGAATGAAATCGAATTGAGAAATATTCAAGAGCGTTTTACTTATTTAGAAGAATTGGAAAGTCGTAAACAAGTTATCTTAGATGCGATCGCTTCCCAAAACAAACTCAATGATGATTTAAAAGCTCAAATAGTCAACTGTTTACAAAAAAATGAACTTGAAGACCTTTACTTGCCATTCAAGCCCAAAAGAAGAACTCGTGCCACTATTGCCAAAGAAAAAGGCTTAAATCCTCTAGCCGAATTGATTAAAAATCTCAATCATCCCCAAGCAAAATCTACATCCTTAGAAAAAGAAGCCGAAAAATATTTATCTAAAGAAATTACCTCCGTGGGAGATGCCCTTGCTGGTGCAGGGGATCAGGGCTTTCTCATAAAAATTGGATCCCCTTTTGGGGTAGGATAGCAGGTTGCCTCATTCACGATTACAAATCTCGCTATCCCTTACTCAGATGACATAAATGGAGACCTTACAACTTGATTCAGCTCAAACGAACCTATTGATCTGTGCCCTGAAAGAAAAGCTGCCTGATCCACGTGACAATCGTGGCAAAAGACATAACTTGGCCTTCATTATCTGCGCTGTCGTGATTGCCATCATGGCTGGACGTGCCACCACATCGAGGATTTTCCGCTTGATCCGCAATCGCATTGATTGGTTGGCTCAAATCACCGGAATTGTCGATGCCACACCGATTTCCCGAGCTCATTTACCTCGGCTGCTGGCTCAGGTGATGGCGGGTCTGCGTACCCTAGCAATGCAGGTGTTTCGCCAGGCTAAAATTCCCAATATGATGGCGGCACTAGATAATTTTTGCGACAGCAATAAGCTGTTGGGGGAATTCTTGAAAAGGGTAGGATTTTTATGAGAAAGCCCTGATCTCGCCATACGGTAATTGCTTTTTGATAAAACATACGATTAGAAAAACTAAAAATAGCAATTCCATTAGGTTTTAAAATACGAGCAATTTCACTAAAAATAGCTTCAGGATATTCTAAATATTGGATGGAAACAGCACATATTACTGCTTGAAAGTCCTCATCAGGAAAAGGTAATTTGGGATTGAGGTTCAAATTTTGAATAAAATAATGATCCAAACGGGGATTTTTCGCTAACTCTTGTTCATTCATTCCTTGCCCTTCTATATGGGCAAATTCCATTTCTGGTGGTAAATGAGATACCCAACTACTCATTAAATCTAAAATTCGGGTTTGTGGCTGAAGTTTTTCACGGTAAAGTTGGGTTAATTGATTGATAAAATTATCATCTACATGAGTTACAAAACGAGGATAGGAATAGAATAAGCTATCTTCATTTTGATCTAATTTAACACGTTGATAAGGTTGCAGTAGCATCACTAAGTAATTGAGAGTTGAAATTTGAAATTTGAGAATTGAGAACTATAAAATTCTATGTCCAATATCTCGTCGATAATAGGCATCCTCAAAATTAATTTTATCAACTGCATTATAAGTTGTGGCAATGGCATTAGAAATATCTTTACCGATACAAGTAATTCCTAATACTCGTCCACCATCAGTAAGAATTTCGTCATTTTTTAATGTAGTTCCTGCATGGAAGACGATCGCATTTTCAGTTTGAGCATCTGCAATACCTGAAATGACTTTGCCTTTTTCATAACTAGCAGGATATCCTCCAGCCGCCATCACCACACAGACGGCAATGCCTTCATACCATTGAAAAGGTGGCAACTCTGCTAATGTTTGTTCGGCACAAGCTGATAAAATATCGACTAAAGGAGTTTGTAATAAAGGTAACACAGCCTGAGTTTCAGGATCACCAAAACGACAATTAAATTCTAATACTTTTGGTTCACCATCTGGGGCAATCATTAATCCTGCGTACAATACACCTCGATAATCAATACCTTGTTCTTGTAATTGTTTTAAAGTTGGTTCTAATACTTCTGAGGTAATACGAAATGCTAAACTAGAATCGACTAAAGGTGTTGGTGCATATGCTCCCATACCCCCAGTATTTGCTCCTGTATCCCCTTCTCCTACTTGTTTATGATCCTGAGCGGATATTAAGGGACGAATAGTTAAACCGTCGGTTAAAGCGAGGATGGAAACTTCTTGTCCTGTTAAAAATTCTTCTACGACTACTTTGTTGAAGTTTTGAGCAAAAAGTTCGTCAATGGCGGCTAATGCTTCTACTTCAGTCATTGCCACCACAACGCCTTTTCCAGCAGCTAAACCATCGGCTTTGACAACGATGGGGGCACCTTCTGCTTTTATGTATTCTTTCGCCGCAGAAGCATCTGTAAATGTACCTGATTTAGCGGTGGGCACACCTGCTTTTACCATTATATCTTTTGCCCATGACTTACTCGATTCGATGGTTGCACCTGCTTGATTAGGGCCAAATACTTTAATGTTATGAGGTTGTAAATAATCCGTTAAACCTAAAGATAAAGGTAATTCTGGTCCAATGACGACTAAATCGATCGATTCACTGTTGACTAATTCTAATATACTGGGAAAATCATCTACTGCGATCGCTTTATTTTGACATTTTTCTAATACAGCAGTACCTCCATTACCGGGGGTACAAAAAACTTGTTCAACCTGATTAGATTGTAATAATTTCCATGCTAAAACGTGTTCTCTACCGCCACCACCAACAACTAAAACTTTCACTATTAGATCTAATTCCTTTGCTAAACACAGCTATTCATTTTATCCCAAACAGATACTTTTACTCTATTTTCTTGGATTATCTCCAGATAATTATGTATCCAGACATGGACAAAGAAAATATTTTTGTACAAAATATCAAGTCGTGAGTTTTTTAGGTGAACAGATATATTTATCAGTTTCTCGTAATCGCTTACTTAAGAAACGACAAATTTCCAAGATGATATGAGGACGTTGAGTTATTAAACTAATAAAACGTTTTTTTTCTAATTTAAGTAGGGTAGAATCCTGAATTGCGATCGCACCATCCCAACGAGCTGCATTATCAAACAAGGCTATCTCACCAAAATATTGTCCCGTAGAAAGTTGCTTAATTTCTTGTTCTTGGTCATCGAGCTTTTTAACAATTTTCACCGTACCTTCAGCAATAATATAAAGATGCTCACCCCAACTCTCTTCTGTATAAATGATTTCATTAATTAAAACTTGTTGTTGCTCTAATACTTGATCGATTAAGAATAGCTCATCCAAAGAAAGATTTTTAAATAAAGCAACATTTTTGAGTAAGAGTAATCGATTCATAGATGAATTAGTGGGTGAAAGAATTTGACAAAAAGGAGGAAACATTTCTTGGGCAATCAATGGAACAACTCGATCGCTATCTTCGATTAAAGTAGATGGTATCATGGCTAAAACCACTAATGCACCCGTACAAATCCATCGTTCTTTAGATTCGAGTGCCTCGAATAGAATTTTATATCCTTTGTTTCTTAGCCATTGGGAATTAGGTACAACTTTTTTAAGTGGTTTTTCCTGATTAACAATTTTTTCTAATAATGGTACTAAGGGCAAAACAAAGCGACGATGACGTAGAGAAACCAATAATTCTACGGCATTAGCTAAGTCTATTTGATCAGTAGTTGTCAAAATACGATTAACAGAATTAACAGTACGAGAATACCCTAAGCAAGAAAGTACATATAATACCTTTTGAATCAACCTTTGATGATAATCATCAATAGCAATGCTTAAAAGTCTCCAATTGGGATCATTCGAAGGAATTTGTTCTTGCCATTTACGAGTGCGATTAAGTTGTTTAAAGTCAGAGCCTAGATGCTCAAATAAAATATCATTTGCTCTTCTTGTACGAATTTTAGCGATCGCAGATATAGCTGTTTCAACTACTTCCTTATCAACAGAAGATAAACTTTTTTGAGCTACAGATAAACCAGCTGTAGCATATTGAGCTAAAGTTTGAGCTACTTGTTGACGTACTCTAGGATGAGAATCTTGTAGTCCATGTTCAACATAAGATAGCATTTGGTTACAACGAGTTGTTTCTAATAATTTAAAAGCAGCAATCCTCACCGAAGATTCAGAATGGGTAATTTCTGGGAGAGCAACTTGTGCTAAATCAAAATCATGCACAGAAGCAATGACACTTAAAGCTTCTAATCCTTGTTGTTTAACTTCGGAACTAGCTTGAGGGAGTACATTTTTAATCAGAGGTATTAATTCTTGGGGATTGTCAATGTAAGATATGATTCTGATAATTGCTTTGGCTATACTATCTTTCAAGTTCGAGATGTTAATTTTTGCCCAAGCTTTGAGAATAGAATCTTCGTTACTATTTTTTGTTTGAATTATGGCAATAGCAGACAAGATGCTTATTTCACAATTGTGATCTTCGAGTAATAAATTGAGTTGCTCTTCACTAAAATCATATTGGTTGACAATTAATATTTCTAAAGCCGTTGCCCGTAAAATTTCAGAATTATCTGAATTGAAAAGAGTTTTAAATTCATTAATGACTAAGGTATCGGTAGTTTTGGCAAATAAGTTAATGATTCCATGACGTAATTTTTCATCTTCAATAGTAATTATTTGTCTTACTTCGGGTAAAAATTGACTAGGATTATCCAGATTACCTGCTAATTCTAAACCTTTGAGTTGTACATAGCGATCGTCATTGGTTAATAATTCACGAATAGCATTACTAGACTGAGAAGGTAGCTGGGTTCTTAAAGTACCAAAATCATCGAGATTAATAGTGTTAGAGCGAATCATATCCTCCAAACCTTCCCCATAAAACTTACCCATGGGTAAACGTACTAACAGCAATAAAACCGTTAAACCCATAGCTAACCAAGTAATTTGTACTAAAGTCAGATACAAATGACAAAACCACAAAAGTACCCCTGCTAAAGTAAGCCCCACTGAATAAATGACACCATCACTCAAAGCACGAACTCTACCTTGAAATTCAGAAGGAATACTATTGTAGTTTAACTGATGTACTTGTAAATTAATTGCTTTATAAAGAGCATCACCATTAATATGTAGTCCAATACCTGTACCTAAACTGAAATTGAGTAATAGTCCAGAGAAACTAGCCAGAGTCGTTAAAGGATAAACAGGATTCATCCTAGCCACTCCTAACCAGTTAAGTAAGGGACGAGTGAGGGCATAAAGTACAATAATTTGTACCAAGCTAATCACAATTCGCATTAAACCCAGAAAACTAGTTAAGGCTTCTTCACTAAAATTCTGACCATATATATTGAACCAGAGAAATTCAGAACTGATGTAGATAATCACCAGCAAAAAACTACTACTGGCTAAAAACAAGATTAAAGGGTAGCGTTTGACTAGATCAGGAAAGGTTTGTAATGATTCGATAATACCGATTTTTTTCTGATTGGTAACTTTCTCTAAACGGCGTTGAGAATTTTCTAAATAAATAAGTTGTGCAAATGCGATCGCAAAAATAACTGGTAAACAGAATAATAAATCTTTGGTTCTGAAATAATGGGATAAAAGTATGATTATCCCCCCTCCTAACATAGTACCAACAGCTTGAGCGATACCAATAAAGGGGGCGGATTGTTTATATTCTAAACTCGTGAAATAGTCGGTTAAAAGACTGGGATAGAGGATGTTATTACTGAAATCCCATTGAAAGAAAACAAAAATTAGGAGAAGATAATAAACAGGTGGACTATCTAAAGTCAGTAAAAATCGTAATCCTAAAATGAGCAAGATGGAGATTAATAGTACATAACGGAATAATTTAGTTCGACTGTAGCGATCGATAATTTGAGAAAAAATGATATAAGCAGGTAGAAAACATAAGCCGATGAAGATAAAAGCAAAAGGTAGATTACCAGCTCCTAAATGACTCACAAATAAAGAATTAGCGATCGCCATAGCGATGACATTATAAACTAAAACTGTAACCGCTAAAAGTAATAGTTGAGTCAAACGACTGATTGGATTAATCAAAATACTCAAACTCTCCACAGTAATGTACTAAAATTCAAAGTTAATCACATCTGTTTTTTCGAGATTAGCAAGAAAATATATTTGCAGTCAAAGTATACTATATCAAGTATTTTAGAGCTAAAAGTCCTCAATTCAAAACGAAACCTATTGGCAAAAAAATTGTTAACTATTTTAGTCAACAACAACACAAAGGTTGAATGACACATTAAAATTATGATTTAGGGAAAAATTATTGATCAACTATAAAATTATTGATCAACTATATAGAAAGAGGAAAATTTGTTATTCTGACAAGTTACTTAATTGACCTTAACTACTAGTTCGTCAAGTTTAAAATGATAAATTATAGTAACAAAGGAAAACAGAAAAAAGGAGCTGGGAGAGAAAATGTTTTGTTAGAGTTTTGAATATGACGGCTTATCCCTGAAAACAAAATTGATGCTCTACTAGATCAATCAAATTTTGATTAATCCTCGTCAGTACTTCTCCACAAGCATTTTCAATTACGGTGTATTCTACCGTAATCCTTTTTTTTTAATTACTTCAGTTTTTGACATTCTAAAAGAGACAAAAAATGCTATGGTTAGTCTAAGAAAAAGTTGTTTCTGGACGTTTTAAGATTGTCAAAATTGAGAGTTATTTTCGGCATTTTTTGTTAAACTTCTCATAAATGTCTCTAAGTTACCAAAAGAAATATCATATTTGTTATTTATTATTAAATAATCACTATAACTTCTGTCCTAAGTAATAATTGAATCAATCTCATGTATAAATGTATTATTAGCTGTCCTCTGAACCGAGAACCTCAAATTCCTTTTTCTTCTTCCCATCGATATAATTTGACGAATCCTCTATCCGATACACCTTTATCTCCTTATGCAATATTAGGCGAGCGTCATTTTTTTGAACTGACAGTTACAGACACTCGACCTGAAGAACAAAGTATTCTTGATGAAAACTTGGATAAGGTAAGTAGTTTTGAGCAAGAAAGCTTAAGTGCTGTAGGGATTCCTAATCTCGCATTTACATATCTTGCTTTAGCAGAATATAATCCCATTGTACCTGAGTTATTAGATGCTTGGACAGATAATAATGATCATGAAATTGTCATAATTGAGATAGAAGAAGATACCTGTTCTATTACTAATTATTTAAATGACAATCAACGAGAAGCAAGTAAAGTAATGGTCTTACTACAGACAGTTGCCAAACTTTGGAGAAGTTTTAGTAAAATTAATTGTTGCAATACATTACTCCATATTGATAACTTAAAAATGTCTGAAGAGGGACAATTAATCGTTGATAAAATATATTTAGATAAAGAACCTATTTTAATTCGACAATTAGTTGAAACTTGGGAAAATTTATTTGTTGAGGTTAAATCAGATTGTAAACCTTTAATTTCTAGTTTGATGATCAAAATAGAATCAGGAGATATTAGTAATATTAAGCAATTAAGAGATGCTCTACAACTTATGTCTCAAGAAATAGAACTCAAATCGATTCTTGAAGAACAAGAAATTGGTTTGAATTTTGACATTATGCCTGAAGATGAGGATTTGAATACCATTGCCGAGCATTTAGACTACGATGAATTTTCGGAGCAATCAGAAGAAACTCAAATTAATCAAGATATAGATGATCAACCTACAGTTGTTTTACCTATGAAACTTCTAAGTGTTAAAGAAGTAGGTTTAACCGATATTGGTAGAAGAAGAGGTCATAATGAAGATTGTTTTGCCATTGAAAGTCAAATTCATAAACAAGAGACTTCTCAGGGAACAAATATTAAGGCAAAGGGTTTATTTATTGTTTGTGATGGTATGGGTGGTCATGCTTCTGGAGAAATTGCCAGTGCGATGGCTGTTAAACATTTACGTAATTATTTTCAACAACATTGGGAAAACAAATTACCTGAAAAACAAACCATTAGAGAAGGTATTTTACTTGCCAATGAAGTGATTCATTCTCTTAATAGTGAAAAAGGTCAAACCGGTTCAGGAAGAATGGGTACGACTTTGGTGATGGGTTTACTTGATAATAACAAATTAGCGATCGCTCATGTGGGAGATAGTCGAGCTTATAAAGTTACTCGTAAATCTGGTTTAGAACTTTTAACAACAGATCATTGTGTCGCTCAAACAGAAATCAAACAAGGAGTTGATCCAGAAATAGCTTATGGTCGTCCAGACGCATTTCAACTCACTCAAGCATTAGGTCCTAGAGATAATAATTTTGTGCAACCAGAAATAAATTTTCTGGATATCAAGGAAGATACATTATTGATTATGTGTTCCGATGGTTTATATGATAATGAACTATTAGAAAATAACTATAAAAAATTGTTATTGCCTTTAATCAGTTCTAGTAGTGATATGGATGAAGGCATCGCCCAAATAATTGATTTTGGCAATCAAATTAATGGTCATGATAATCTTACTTGCTTATTAGTAAGAATTAAAGTACAACCCAATTTAGATAATCAATTAGCCTTGTTTTAAAACAAATAAGCTCTAAGCTATTTAGAAGAGGATTAATACTATTTTAGC
Organism: Cyanobacteria bacterium MH1_Bin12; assembly: GCA_011088145.1. GTDB lineage: Bacteria > Cyanobacteriota > Cyanobacteriia > Cyanobacteriales > Cyanobacteriaceae > JAALKG01. The sequence goes on from JAALKG010000012.1 coordinate 12,639, forward strand.
TTTGAGTGAATTATTAATTGTCCATTGTTTGAAGTTGGTTTTGCCTTGCATAGCTAGTTATAATTTGTGATAAAATTTATGGTCAATTCCTCTAGTATTCCTTTTACTTCTGCATTAGATTTAAGCAAACTAATTCACGAGAAAAAAATATCTCCTTTAGAATTAATGAAAATTTATGGAGAAAGAATCGAAAAATTAGAACCAAAATTAGGTAGCTTTGCTTATATTGACTTAAAATCAGCCTTACAACAAGCTCAAGAAAAAACAGAAATCTTAGGCAAAAGTAAAGATACATCGGAATTACCTCTGTTTTTTGGTATTCCCACTGCCATCAAAGACTTATATTCTGTAAGAGGAATGCCTGTTAAATATGGTAACGGGTTGATTCCACCTCAAGTAGCGGATTACGATATGGGAATTGTGAGTTTAATTAAAGAAGCTGGATTTATTATTACAGGTAAAACTGCGACCTCAGAATTAGGTTCACTACCTTATACCGAATCACCGAATTTACCACCCTGTCGCAATCCTTGGAACTTAGACTATACAGCAGGTGGTTCTAGTGGTGGTGCAGCAGCAGCAGTGGCAGCAGGTTTATTACCTATTGCCCCTGGTTCAGATGGAGGTGGTTCAGTTAGAGGCCCTGCTTTTTGTTGTGGTTTAGTGGGTTTAAAACCGTCAAGAGGTAGAATTTCTAATGCACCAGTGGGAGATTATCTCGGAGGTATCGCTACTCATGGTTGTTTAACTCGTACTGTTGCTGATAGTGCTGCTTTATTAGATGTTCTTTGCCAAAATATTAGCGGTGATCCTTATTGGTTACCAACTCCTTGTTCTTCTTTTCTTTCGAGAATAACTAATTCAACGGATAAATTGAAAATTGCTTTTGCAACTTCGGTTGCTCCAGCTGGTAAAGCTGAGGAGACATTAGTTCAACAAGTAGATGACATTGTTGATCATTTGGAGCAAATGGGTCATATTTTAGTCGAAGCTTGTCCTGATTTTTCAGCCTTGGTGGAACCTTTTACCATTATCTGGCAATCAAGCATTGCGGCTAGTGGTTTTCCTGAAGAAATTTTGAGTCCGATGAATTTATGGTTAAAACAAAATTCTCCTGATTTAGCAACTTATCTACAATCAGTTCAAAAAATGCAGGTAATTTCTCGTCAAATTGTTGCTTTTTTTGATGAATTTGATCTTCTCATTTTACCTACCTATTTACAACCTACCCTTAAAATTGGTGAATGGGCTGATTTATCTCCAGATAAAGCGTTGGCAAATATTATTAACTGGATTACTCCTTGTCCTCCTTTTAATGCTACAGGACAACCTTCGATCGCAATTCCCACAGGTTTTACTCAAAATAATTTACCCATTGGAGTACAAATTGTTGGTAAACCTACAGATGAAATGACTATTCTCCAAATCGCCCATCAATTAGAACAAATCATTAATTGGCATCAATATACTCCCCCAGAATTTGACCTTTTCTAAATAAATTTGATTCAGGGGTAACGGATAATGATAAAATTGTACCCAAATTACAAAAATTCAGTTTAGCAACAATAATATTAATACTATGAATGCAATGATGTTATTTGCTCAACTACCAGAGGCATACCAAATTTTTAAGCCTTTAGTAGATGTTTTACCAATTATTCCTTTATTTTTCTTGTTATTAGCCTTTGTATGGCAAGCTTCTGTTGGTTTCAAATAAACCTCTTAGATAACACAAAATATTTATTAAGAAAAACCCTTGCTCTTGTGACATTATTCATCAGAGTAGGGGTTTTGTTGTTTAATTTTTGATCTTGAATAACGAAACATTTTTCTTGGAACCAAAAAGAAAAGCTTTTGCATCACATCAAAAATTAATTTCTCTTTTCAGCAACTAATGTTAGGCATAATAGAAATTCGTGACAAATTTTTGAATAGTCTCTGATGGTTAACAAATCCACATCAAAAACATTAATCTCTGTGTCCTCTGTTTTCTCTACGGTTAATAATATCCATGAAGTGAACTGATAGCTTACAGCTTCTAAAAATTGAATTTAAAATCTATCTGACAGAGCAAGATACAGAATTGCCATAATTTCTCAATAATTTGCTTTGAAAACTAATTCTCGTGCTATATTGAATATTGTTGACAAATATTCTTATTAAATAGTAATCATATATATAACTAAACATAATCATGATAGAATCAATAATTCTTGAATTGGAAGCAGTGACTAAACAATTCACTTCAAAACAGTGTCCTGCGGTTAACCAAATTAGTTTTCAGTTAAAACAAGGAGAATTATTAGGATTATTAGGACCTTCTGGATGTGGTAAAACAACCTTATTAAGAATGATTGCTGGCTTTGAAAAGCCCTCTGGTGGCAAGATTGAGTTGGCAGGACAACTAGTCAGTGGAGAAAAATATTGGGTTGAACCCGAAAAGCGAAAAACAGGTATGGTTTTTCAAGATTATGCTCTTTTTCCTCATTTGAATGTCAGTGACAATATTGCTTTTGGTTTATATAATAAAAAGCCGAAACCAAGCAAACAACAAATTAAAGAAAGAGTTTCTCAAGTTTTACAGTTAGTGGGTTTAGGAGGTTTAGAAAAACGCTATCCCCATGAATTATCGGGAGGACAACAACAAAGAATTGCTTTAGCTAGAGCATTAGCCCCCCAACCTGAATTAATTTTATTAGATGAGCCTTTAAGTAATTTAGACGTTCAAGTGAGAGAAAGATTACGTCACGAAGTGCGAACTATTCTCAAAAGTACCAATACTGCCGCAATTTTTGTCACTCACGATCAAGAAGAAGCAATGGCGATCGCTGATAAGATAGGGGTTATGCAAGATGGGAAATTGATGCAAATAGGTACACCAGAACAAATCTATTCTTCCCCAGCATGTAAATTTGTGGCTGAATTTGTGACTCAAGCAAATTTCTTACAAGCTACAAAAAATGGTAATACATGGCAGACAGAATTGGGTGCATGGCAAATAGATAGTCCTGCGACTATGAATCAAGGAGAGTTGATGTTTCGTCAAGAAGATGTAATTTTGCAACCTGACGATGGTGCTGTAACGGTAATACGAGAAAGGGAATTTTTAGGTAGGGAATATCGTTATTGTTTACAAACAGTTTCTGGCAAAAGACTTCATGCTCGTACTGATGTCAAAACTCAATTAGCCGTAGGTAGTACTGTCAAATTAGAAATTATTCCTAATATGGCTCAAATTTTTCCCCTGTCTTCTTAATTTCATTGAAAAATATAGTCAATAAATAATCCATTATTTTGTCAAAAAAATAATAAATGTAACTTAGATGCCTCTTAGCTTAGAAAATATCATCAATATAATTTTCAACAATGAATATGCTCGACAATAGATTAATTTTAGTGGTTGGTGCAACAGGTGGAGTGGGACAACTTACAGTAGCAAAATTATTAGCAAAAGGCTATCAAGTAAGGGTTTTAAGTCGTAGTGAGACCAAGACAAAACAACTTTTTGACGATCGAGTAGAAGTCTGTATTGGTGATATAAAAGACATTAACAGTCTCACTCAGGCAATGGATTCAGTTACTGATGTTATTTGTTCTGTTGGTACAACTGCTTTTCCCTCTAGTAAATGGGAGCTTAATTTATCTAACCCTTGGGATTCGATGATGGGTTATTTAAACCCTAAGCAACTAGGAAAAAAAGCTAAAAATAGTCCTTTGCAGATAGATGCTGAAGGTGTCATCAATCTTGTGAAAAGTTGCAAAAACATTCAATTAGAAAGATTTGTATTAGTATCTTCTTGCGGTGTTTTAAGACCAAACCAATTTCCCTATAGTATTCTTAATTTGTTTGGTGTCTTATATGCCAAAAAACAAGGGGAAGATTATTTAATTAATTCAGGTATTCCTTATACAATAATTCGTCCCAGTAGATTAATTGATGGCCCTTTTACTTCCTATGACTTAAATACACTGTTACAAGCGAAAACCGATGGTGAGCAGAAAGTTGTCATCGCTACGGGAGATAAAATTAATGGGCAAAGCAGTCGTATTGATGTAGCAAATGCTTGTGTTGAATGTCTATCTAGTGAGCAAACCAAAAATAAAGCTTTTGAAATTATTAATCAAGGAGAAAGGAAAGATACTCTTGATTGGAATAAATTATGGGAGCTTTTATAAGGTTGAGGATAACTTCACAATTACTCTAGAAGAGCCAAAATAGTTGTTCAAGTTTCATAGCAGTATAAACAGTGAATAATCACAAATCTTTAATTATTAATTATTAATTATCCATTATCTATGCCCTATCTAAAACAACACGCCATCATTACTGGTGGTTCAAGTGGTATTGGCAAAGCAACGGCTAAATTGTTAGCGTATCAAGGAGCAGATATTTCCATTATTGCTCGTGATCAAACTAAATTAACGTTGGCAAAAAAGGAAATTGAAGGGGTAAGCATAAATCCTGAACAAAAAATTATCGATATAGTTGCAGATGTTGCCAATCGTGAACAAGCAGAACAAGCAATCAAAAATGCGATCGCACAACTTGGTTCACCTAATCTTTTAATTACTTGTGCGGGTATTGCTTATCCTGATTATTTTGAAAAATTGCCCCTAGAGATATTTGAAAAGACAATGGCAGTCAATTATTTTGGCTCTCTTTATTGTCTAAAATCAGCATTACCATCAATGAAACAGCAAAAAAAGGGTCATATCGTCTTGGTTTCTTCTGGTGCTGGGTTAATTGGGGTTTATGGCTATACAGCTTATAGTCCCAGTAAGTTTGCGTTAAGGGGTTTAGCGGAGTCATTAAGGTTAGAAATTAAACCATTTGGGATTAATCTGTCTATTGTCTATCCTCCTGATACCCAGACTCCACAACTGGAACAAGAAAATAAAACTAAACCTGCTGAAACGAAAAAAATCACCCAAACAGCTAAAACTTGGAGTGCCGAAGATGTTGCTAATGTGATTGTTAAAGGGATTGAGAAAAAAAAAATTGCGATCGCTCCTGGTTGAGAAATGAGTTTTTTAGCCAGATTTCACAGCCTTATACTTCCCCAACTTCATTGGTATTTTGAAAGAATAATTTCTAAATTCAACAACAATTCCTGATTATATTTATTTATAGTACCGAAGATTAAGTTAATTAATTTTGTATAATTTACGAGCGTTATCCCTGAGAATATCATAAGCGATCGCATTAGCTTCAGACTCTGTTAAATCCCCATCTTCAACCGCAGAATCCAAAACTTGTTTTAAAATTTTTCGACCCCACAGACTCCCCAAATAATATAATTCGGGAATAAAATGAGCATCAGAAGAATAAAGTATTTTGGAAGTGGGAGATAATTCCAATAGCAGACGAAGAGTATTCCTCATGCCAGAAATACTTAAAAAAGGAATTGCTAAACCAAAATCGACATATATTTGAGGATAAACAGAAGCTAGGTAAGCCGCTTCACGGGTATAAGGATATGAACCATGGAGTAAGACAATGGGAACATTTTGAAAATGAGAATCTTCCAAAATAGTTCTCAAAAGTAAAGGATTTGATAAAGATAAATCCAAATCTCGATCGCCAAAACCAGTATGAAATTGTATAGGAATTTGAGACTGGGCGGCAATTTCTAAAGCTTGTAATAAAATAAAATCAATCAAAATTTTATTTGTCAATCTCAATGGTTGATCATGACAAATTTCTTTGAACAATTGAAAACAAGATTTTGCATCTGTTTCCTCAACCAATTCAATGGCCAAACCACTACGATAAGCAGAAATACTTTTAAAACCAACTATGTCTGGAGGTAAAGACTGAAGATGATAACGAAACTGATTAATAAAATCCTCAAAAGATTCAGCTCGAGTAAATAAATTCTCAGCAAGGACTTCTAAACGTATAAGACGATAAACACAAGTAAATTGTTGATGCCATGTATAAGGAAGTATTTTCTCAGGTAAAAACCCATCATCCAAAATTATACTAGCTATTTTTCCTCGCTCAAAACATAATCTTGTTAATTTTTCTAATCCTAATTTATCCCTTTGTCTGATAATAGCTGACTCTTGTGCCTCACATCCGAGTAAAACACTAATATCATTGATACTACGACGATAACAAAGAGTTGTATGGGCATGATTTTTAATTAACAGATCATCATAAGCTTCTGTAAATGATCTGGTATAAGGATATTGTGATGATATTTCTGGCCTTAATAAATTATGAGCATGATTATCGACAATGGGAATATGTGCTAAGGTGATCATTTTAATTATTATCTATTCCTGATTTCCTTTGTTTAATAGTTCATGGAGGGGTAAACCGCTCATCGCTGACGGCTGTAAATGATATGATTAAAAACTAATAGTTATATTGAAAGACATTATATAAAATACTTATGTTTAAAAAGTTATTTGGTGATCCTAACACTCGTAAACTCAAAAAATTACAACCACTAATAGCAGAAATTAATCTTTTAGAAGAAGACATTAAAAATCTAACAGATGACCAAATGCGTTCCAAAACCGCAGAATTTAAAGAATTATTGGCTAAAGCAAAAAATAAAGAAGAAAAAGATGAAATATTAGATGAAATCCTCACAGAAGCTTTTGCCTTAGTTAGAGAGGCAGGAATTAGAGTACTAGGAATGCGACATTATGACGTGCAGTTATTGGGAGGAATTGTTTTACATACAGGACAAATCGCTGAAATGAAAACAGGGGAAGGTAAAACTCTTGTTTCTACATTACCAGCTTATCTTAATGGTTTAACAGGAGAAGGTGTCCACATTGTCACCGTTAATGATTATCTCGCACGCAGAGATGCTGAATGGATGGGGCAAGTGCATCGCTTTTTAGGCTTGTCTGTCGGCTTGATTCAAAGTGAGATGACGGCGACTGAAAGACAAGAAAATTACAGTGCTGATATTACTTATGCAACGAATAGTGAATTGGGTTTTGACTATTTAAGAGATAACATGGCAACGGATATGAGCGTTGTGGTACAACGTCCTCCCAACTACTGTATTATTGATGAAGTTGACTCTATTTTAGTGGATGAAGCTCGTACTCCTCTGATTATTTCGGGACAAGTTGAACGTCCTCAGGAAAAATATATGCAAGCGGCTGAAATTGCCAAAATGCTCACCAAACAAATTGAGGAAAATGATGGTGGAGATTACGAAGTTGATGAAAAAGCCCGCACGGTACTTTTAACCGAAGAAGGTTTTGCTAAAACTGAAGAGTGGTTGGGAGTTACAGATTTATACGACCAAGAAAATCCTTGGGCTCATTATATTTTTAATGCCATTAAAGCGAAAGAATTATTTACTGTTGATACTAACTACATTGTTCGTAATGATGAAGTGGTAATCGTTGATGAATTTACAGGTAGAATTTTATCTGGTAGAAGATGGAGCGACGGATTACATCAAGCGGTGGAAGCAAAAGAAGCAGTAGAAATTCAAAAAGAAACTCAAACTCTGGCAAGTATTACCTACCAAAATTTCTTCTTACTCTATAACAAGTTGTCTGGGATGACAGGAACAGCTAAAACCGAGGAAACTGAATTTGAAAAGGTTTATAATCTGGAAGTAACAATTATTCCTACCAATCGTCCTTCTGATAGAAATGATTTACCTGATGTTGTTTATAAAAATGAAGCCGCTAAATGGAGAGCGGTGGCGGAAGAATGTACTGAAATGAATGAGAGTAAGAGACCTGTCTTAGTCGGTACTACTAGCGTTGAAAAATCGGAATTGTTGTCCAATTTTTTGGTAGAGAAAAAGATACCCCATAATATCCTTAATGCTCGTCCTGAAAATGTGGAAAGAGAGTCCGAGATTGTTGCCCAAGCTGGAAGATTAGGTGCTGTGACGATCGCAACTAACATGGCTGGACGAGGTACTGATATTATTTTAGGAGGTAACTCTGACTATATGGCAAGGCTGAAAATTCGTGAATATCTCATGCCTCAAATTGTTATGCCAGAAGAGGATCAATTTATGGTTGCTCCTGAATTGAGCAAACGTTCTAAAGGAGAGGGTTTTAATGGTGAAGGAAATAATACTGGTAAAAAATTAAAAAACTGGAAACCAACTTCAGAACTTTTTCCTTGTGAATTGTCTCAGGATACAGATACTAAGCTTAAAGAAGCTGTGAATTTTGCCGTTAAAACCTATGGTAGACAAAGTTTATCAGAATTAGATGCAGAGGAAAAAATTGCGCTCGCAGCAGAGAAAGCACCCACGGAAGATTCAGTAATCCAAAAATTACGTGAAATTTACCAAGCCATTCACGGTGAATATGAAGGTGTTACAGGAAAAGAGCATGATTTAGTAATTGATAATGGTGGTCTACACGTTATTGGAACAGAAAGACACGATTCTCGTCGTATTGATAATCAATTAAGAGGTAGAGCAGGAAGACAAGGAGATCCGGGGTCTACACGCTTCTTTTTGAGCCTAGAAGACAATTTATTACGGATTTTCGGTGGCGATCGAGTTGCAGGTTTAATGAATGCTTTCCGAGTGGAAGAAGACATGCCCATCGAATCAGGAATGTTGACTCGTTCTCTTGAAGGTGCACAGAAAAAAGTAGAAACATTTTACTATGATGCCCGTAAAAAAGTATTTGAGTATGATGAAGTGATGAATAATCAACGTCGTGCTATTTATGCAGAACGTCGTCGAGTATTAGAAGGACAAGATTTGAAAGATCAAGTCTTGGATTATGCGACTAGAACTATGGATGAAATTGTTGATGCTTATGTGAATCCTGATTTACCACCCGATGAATGGAATGTCGAGGCATTAGTGGCTAAAGCACAAGAATTTATTTATCTGTTAGAAGATGTCAGCGTAGAAGATATGGCAGACATGACAGTCACAGAAATGAAAACTTTTCTCCATGAAGAAGTGCATAAAGCCTACGATTTAAAAGAAAATCAAGTTGAACAAAATCAAGCAGGTTTGATGCGACAAGCCGAAAGATTCTTTATCCTCCAACAAATTGATAATTTATGGCGTGAGCATTTACAATCAATGGATGGTTTAAGAGAAGCGGTTGGTTTACGAGGTTATGGACAAAAAGATCCTTTAATTGAGTATAAACAAGAAGGATATGAAATGTTCTTAGAGATGATGATCGATATTCGTCGTAATGTGGTTTATTCTCTGTTCCAGTTTCAACCTCAACCTCAACCTCAAGTAGTTTAAAAAAGCTTCACTCATTCATTCCCTGACAATCTTTTGGGTGATTTAGGGGAAATGAAAATACCAATTCTTAAAGAAAAGTCCCCTATCCCTTACTAAATAAGGAAGATGCCCATCGGCTGGGTAGGGGATTTAGACTGAGCTGTTCTAAAGTCTTTGATGAATTCAAGCTATAACCTTTATCAGATAAAGTTTAGGCAGATTTTAAGATCTAAGTTTTTTAGAAGTAGATAAAAGTTTGATATTCGTCATTTTTCGTCAAAAGCGATCGAAACTTACTTACCTAAGACCTTATCCTCACGACGAATTTAAAGAATGAAACAGCCTTTTCAAGTAAGATTAACCAATTGCTCCAAAGCTAAATTAATATTTTTCTTTACCAATTTAGATGATTGATGGAGAGCATTTAGTTCTGCTTCGGTTAAATTTAGCTCTAAAATCTGCTCTACTCCACCACATCCTAAACGACAAGGTACACCCAAAAATAGATCTCGCAATCCATATTCTCCTTGTAAATAAACAGCCGCAGGCAACAAACGAGACTCGTTTAATAATACAGACTCAATCATTCGACAAGCAGAAGAAGCAGGAGCATAATAAGCACTACCTGTTTTTAATAATTTTACGATTTCTGCACCACCATCACGGGTACGTTGTACCAATTTTGCAATTCTAGCTTCATCCATCAATTCAGTAATGGGAATACCCCTAACAGTACAATAGCGAGGTAAAGGTAACATTAAATCACCATGCCCACCTAATACCATAGTTTGAACATCATCCATGGCAACTCCTAATGACATGGCAATAAAAGTTTGTAATCGGGCTGAATCTAAAACCCCTGCCATACCAACCATCTTATAAGGTGGCAAACCGCTGGTTTTCCATGCCAAATAAGTCATCACATCTAAAGGGTTCGTGATGATTAAATAAAGGGCATTAGGGGAGTATTTGACACATTCTCTGACAGCTTGAGTAACTATTTTACCGTTGAGTTGCAATAAGTCTTCTCTACTCATACCAGGTTTGCGGGCAATACCAGCAGTAATAACCACTACATCTGAGTTCTCTGTGTCAATGTAATCATTAGTACCTACAATCCTGCGATTATGTAATTCTAAACCCCTTGCTTCCATTAAATCAAGGGCAATACCTTGAGGTAAGCCTTCCACAATGTCTAATAAACAAACATTGGCTAAATTATGTTCAATAACTCTTTGGGCGACAGTTTTGCCCACATTTCCTGCACCGATGATACTAACTTTAGAAGATTTATCACAAACTGAAGAACTTAAAGATACATTACTCATAGATAACTCCTAATATTATTTAAGCTAAGACTCATTTAAAATACTTAAATGACAGTCAATCTCTTACCTACTCCCTTTTCTCTATTTCTGAGCAATAACAGTAACAACTTAAATACAAAGCAGCTTATTAATGTTTTTTAGTAATGATTAAAAATTAATGAACATATTTGATGGTTTTTCCCCTCTTTAAATTAAAAGGGGATATTGATTATTGATTATCAATTATGAATTGTTAATATATCTTAGCTCACTACTTCCAGATGATCGAGACGAAACCAAGTACTAGGGGTAGGTGTATAAAATTTAATTAGAGCATATTCATCATTTAAGTCTAATACTTCTCCTTTGCTTTCAAAGATGTAAGCAGGAAAACGATTATCACTAGCTTTGGCTTCCAAGCTATTTTCTAATTTTTCTTTAATGACTTTAACTAGTGTTCCTTTTTTCATTTTAGCTGGCATGATAGTAATTCTTAAACCGAAAATAATATTTATTAACAACTCATTTTGCCATAATTTGTGATCGCTATTACTGTTTGGGCTCAAAAATTTGTTTGAAGTAACAATACTTTCGCCATCAAGCAACGATGCTATTCCCATGAATTCTCCCCAGCATAGGAAGCCTCTCTAGAAGGTAAGCTTAGTCTAGCTTTCAATTTAGTTTACCAGTCGATCAATAAGACTTTGAAAGATACAGATGTTGATCCTGTTCACAATAAAATTCGTAAATCTTTAGCTAACAAGTTTGATGTGGAATTAAGAAGTTAAATCAGGACTAAAAGTTCAATGGGCAAAGGGCAAAGATTGATTTTGTGTATTTGTCCACATTGATAATTTGATCAATATATATATTAGAATAATAATTTTTATAACGGTTTTATACAGTAAATATACGAGAATATCTGGTTAAGCTTTCGCCAATCCGACCTAACAATTAAAGAATAGACTGAATGGCAACTGAGTTAGTTCTTTTCTCCCAAACTAAAAAAGCTATTTCTGCGAGCAAATTTCTCAGTAACACCGACTTTACTCAAATTTATACCTCCCCTATCACCACCATCAGCATTATCAATATAGTAACCATGACCAAAGTTAGGAGTTTGTTGAAAAACTGCTATTTGAAGATAACCAGTGAAGATTCTATCAGGTTGATTTACAGGAGTAATTTCATATCTCATTTCCATAGTTCTCGCCCCATCATCACACCTCTCAGCCCGACAGGTATAAGTGCCATCTAACTGACCATTCTTATAGATTTCACCAGTGACTTCAACTCCTCCAACTCGACTCTTATAAAGAGCTTACCCCTGAATTCTGGCTCATCACGATATTCAACATCCCATTCACCATCAAAGAGTTGGCTACATATCCCCATTGAAATCCTCCAATTCAACAATTGATAGTGTCGTTTTCATGTCAGAAAATAAATTATATCTAAATCTTGCTCTTTCTATTAGTGATGTGAGTTGGTCTGTTTTTCGAGAATGGTTAGAGTATTTTGGAACAATTTTTAACAGAGAAATTATTGTTGTTGACCCTAAATTTACTTCACAAGACTGTAGTAATTGTGGTCAAAGAGTCAAAAAATCTTTGAGTACTCGCACCCATCAATGTAATTGTGGCACTGTACTTTGTCGCGACCACAATGCAGCATTGAACATTTTAAATAAAGGTACGGGCGGGCAGCCTGAAACCACTCCAGTCTATGGAGTCAACGCTTCTGGACAGATGACCCTCTGGTTGATGGATGAAAGTCTTGATGCTAAGGTCGCTGGTTGAACGAAGAACCTCTAGATTTCTTAGGAATCCCGCGTCTCCGACGCTGGGAGGATGTCAATGCCAACGGAGTTGACTCCGCCCACTAGTACATTGAATTGTCAATTGTCAATTGTCAATTGTTTGACCCTACTCTTAACTTATCATTATCTTAAATTCGATCGATAAAAAAATTGGCAGAAATTTCACATATAATGGACAAACAATAATGACCATGTCCTTGAGATAAAATATCGTGGAAATAACTTTTTTAGGAACTAGTTCTGGAGTACCAACAAAATCAAGAAACGTTTCCAGCGTGGCCTTAAGACATATTCAAAAAGGAGAAATTTGGTTATTTGACTGTGGCGAAGGTACTCAACATCAAATCTTACATAGCGATTTAAAAACCTCTCAACTGAAAAAAATTTTTATCACCCATATGCACGGAGATCATATTTTTGGTCTCATGGGATTATTAGCCAGTTGTGGTTTAGGAGCAAATGCTGAAAATATAGAAGTATATGGACCTCCTGGAATTGAACCTTATTTAAAAGCCTGTATGAAGTATTCTGATACTTATTTTCCTTACGGTGTTTCAGTGCAAACAGTGAATGAAGGGATTATTTATGAAGATGAAGAATTTATTGTCAGTGTTCAACCCTTAAAACATAGAATTACTGCTTTTGGTTATCGTCTGGTGGAAAAAAATCGTCCTGGCAAATTCGATATTGAAAAAGCCCAGGAATTAGAGATTCCTTTTGGTCCTATTTATGGTCAATTAAAAGCAGGAAAAACAGTTACTTTAGAAGATGGAAGAACTTTTGTGGGAACTGATTTTTCTGCTCCCATGGAAGTAGGTAGAAAATTTGTTTACTGTACAGATACTGTTTTTTGTGAAAATGCAATTACCTTAGCCGAAGATGCTGATGTTTTAATTCATGAAGCAACTTTTGCCCATCAGGATGCACAAATGGCTTTTGAAAAAATGCACTCTACTACTACTATGGCAGCACAGGTGGCTTTAGCTGCAAAAGTTAAGACTTTAATCATGACTCATTTTAGCCCTCGTTATAATTTTGGCAATAGTATTAATATGAAAGACTTGCTCAAAGAAGCTCAAGCAATTTTTCCTGAGACGAAAATAGCTCATGATTTTTTCAGTTATGAGATACCCCGTCGTCGTTAATCAGTCAACCAAGGGCAAAGTTAACATTTTCATGATTGACAAAGAGTTTATGGGTAAATCCTGAGTTAAAAATGTACTTTGTGATTACATAATTTTTGATAAAGTTCTTCTAATTTAGTGACATTTCCTCTCAAGGTATATTTTTCTAAAACTCTCTGTCGAGCTTTTTTACCTAACAAAAGACTCATTTCTGGATGATCACTAAATAGTGGCAAAATAGTTTTCAATTGATTAGTCACATCTTGAGTATCAAGCACAATACCTGCTTTACTTAATACTTCTCCATCTGCTCCAGCATCAGTGGCAACACAAGCCAAACTACAAGCCATACCTTCTAATAAGGATAGAGATAATCCTTCTACTAAAGAAGGTAAAATAAATACGTCTGCACTCCTTAAAATATCGATACGTTTTTCTTCATCGACGATCGCACCTAACCAAATAATACCATCATCTTCGTTATATATAGGTTTAAGACTAGGAGTGAGATGCCCATCACCTATAATTAACAATTTGGCATTCTCGCCCATGGAACAGTGTTTCCAAGCTTTAAATAAAGATTCTAAATTTTTTTCAACTGCGACTCTACCTTGATAAACAAATAATTGATGATGAGGATATTTTTGTTTGAAGTAGGATTGTCCCATTGTATATTTATTCGTATCCACCCCATTGGGAATGATCGCTAATCTATCTTTGGGTACACCCAGCTTAAGTAATAAATCCCGTTGCATTTGCGAAAAAACAATAGTTTTGGCATATTTGGCTAAAAAAGGTGCGTATAATTGGTAAGTCAAATATTGAGTGCTAGATTTAAGATTTCTCAAACGACTGTCAAAAGGGGGATGAAATGTCGCAACTAAAGGAATTTTCAACTTTTGACATATTTCTGGTAACGCAAAGTCAATGGGAGATAAGGTTAGAGAGGCATGAACTAAATCTGGTTGTAATTTTCTAAGCGATCGAAGTAAAATTTTGGTAGATTTAGGAGCGGGAATAGTATAAATTTGTGATTTATAAAGAAAAGGAAGATTAATCTCTGCAAGATAATTATCAGCCTTAGATTGCTCATGGTCTTCGCTAAAATGGAGAAAACTAACTTGATAGCCTCTTTCGAGCAAAATATTCGTAATTTCCCTGCTATAGGTTACGTTGCCACAAAAAGGGGATTTTTTTCCTAGCCAAGCAATGTGCATTCAAATTTATCTTCAATAAAAATTAACTTCTGTTAAATTTTATAAACAATATAGGCATAAAACTCAAGTTTTTTATAGATTGAAAAAAAATTTTTATCCATAATAGGACTTACTGTGACTGAGATATGAAGGAAAAAAAATTATTAGAAAGAAAATAAGTTAATCTACATTTTGCTCAGTCTTTTCCCATGCTTTTAATTCTTCATTAATAAAATAATTGACTAAATCTCGATAAATCTTTTCAACTATATCTGGATTTAGATTTTCTGATTGAGCCCATACTCTTCTTTGTTTTAACATTGACTGAAATCTTTCGGGTGCTTTTACTCCTGTTTGGCTAGTTTTAAACTTTGTTGCTGCTTTCACATATTGAAATCTTTCCCCCAATATTTTAATGATTTTTTGATCCAAAATATCAATTTCATGACGAATATGGGACATATTTGAGCATTCTTCTGGTTTTTTCATAAGTTTGAAGCAAAATAAATAAGTTTCTTTTTGACAGCTAATTATATTAAGTCATCGGGAAATCTCAATTTGAAATAATTTGTCAATTTCATAGATTTCTAATTTTCAATGATTTTTATCGATTCTCGAAACCCCATTCATTTCCTAAATGCTTGGGGATTAACAAATTTTCTTAATCTCTGAAATACATATAAAATCTAGGTTATTTTTTATAATTCTCTCAAAGATATGGTTTCATTCCTCGCTTTTTAAGCAAAAAAACTTTGACCTTTTATGATCAAACAAGTAAATAATTGAAACGATTTATTCCTTACAGGATGTAATTTTTGATATGATTACTAATATACAACAATCATCGAAACTCAGTAATAATCATGGATAAAACTATTCTCGATGTAATGACTTCCACTCCGATTACCGTAAAACCAGAAACTGATTTAAAAGATGCGATCGCACTTTTAACGAAACATCAAATCAGTGGATTGCCAGTAGTTGACCAAAAAGAGAATTTACTAGGAATATTATCTGAAAGTGATTTAATGTGGCAAGAAAGTGGAGTTGAGCCACCACCATATATCATGATTCTCGACAGTATCATCTATTTACAAAATCCTGGTCGTTATGAAAAAGAAATTCATAAGGCATTAGGGCAAACAGTGGGTGATGTAATGAGTGAGAAACCAATCACCATTAAAGGGGGACAAAAAATCAAAGAAGCTGCTCAAATTTTGCATCACAAAGATGTTCGTCGTCTTCCTGTAATTGATGATCACGGGAAAGTAATCGGTATCATAACTCAAGGGGATATTATTAGAGCAATGGCTTTAGAATAATTAATGGATAATTGAGAATTGATAATGGATAATTAATATCAACAAGTCAACTATTAATCAAACCTATAAAAAATAAATGACTACCAGTCCTGAGTCAATAAAACAATTACTTCACTCTGAAGATTTTGGTGATCGCATAAAAGGTATAAATGAACTAAGAAATATCGAACCAGCTATTGCCTATGAATTGATTAAACCATTAAATCAAGATGAAAACGTAAGAGTACGTTATGCTGCCATTTCTCAACTGGCAACTTTAGGTCAAGTGAATCGGGAAGAATCCTTAGAAATCATTCGGGACAGATTATACAATGATCCAGAAAGTGATGTTCGAGCAGCAGCAGCAGATACTATTGGTGGATTAAAATTAACTCAAGCCTTTTCAGATTTAAAAAAAGTTTATTATGACACCTCTGATTGGTTGATTCAATTTAGTATTATTGCCGCCTTGGGTGAATTAGGACATGAAGAGGGTTTTGAACTATTAAAAGAAGCTTTAAAATCAGACAATGTTTTACTACAAACCACAGCTATTAGTTCTTTTGGGGAATTAGGAAACAAAAATGCGATCGATTTATTGCTTCCTTTTATTGACAATACCGATTGGCAAATACGTCATCGTCTCGCTCAAGCCCTCGGTAAATTAGGAGGAGAAAAAACCCAAGCGACATTAATGAAATTAGCCCAAGACGAATCCAACATTGTCGCCGAAGAAGCGAAATATCATTTAGGTTAAACTTCGATTTGATTTTGATTGTGGGTAATATCAGTTATTTGAATTTTGGTATTGGTATTTCCCTGAAATTATGCAAATAATATTTAACATAATATGCTACCATGAATGTCTTTAAGTTCTATGGAGGTATACAGGGAGTGGTGACTAAGACAATTATTCCTCAACTATTTATGTCTATACTTATAGGAGGTATCAGTGCCATTGCATTTGATTCTCCTTCAGTAGCTCAAACAAACAATGGGGCAGTCAACGCTTCTCGATTAAATCCTCAACAGCAACGACAATTATCGAATTTATTGAACCAAGGTAGAAAATATCTTAAACAAGGAGATTTGGAGAAAGCTCTAACTTCTTATCGTCAAGCATCAATTTTAGATCAAAGTAATCCAAAAATATTTTCCAGCATCGGTTATTTATACACTTCCACCAAAAATTATCCTGCTGCGACTCAAGCATACCAAAAAGCAGTATCCCTCGCTCCTGAAAATGCTGATTTTTTATATGGTTTAGGATATAGTCTTGCTCAGATAGGAAAGAATGCCCAAGCTATTAATATTTATAAACAAGCAATTAAATTAAAACCTAATAATATTGATTCCTTAGTTACCATTGGAGTCTTACTAGTAAGAAATGGAGATTACGAAGAAGTTCAAGAATATTTCGATCGCATTATTGCCCTTGATGCCAAACAGGAAAGTGCTTATACCATAATGGGTAAATCCCTATATAAACAACAGAAAAATACCCAAGCTATTAGTTTTTTGACCTCCGCTTTAAATAAATTTCCTCAAAATCAAGATTTGAGGTTAATGTTAGCCACCACATACTTGAGAGAAAAATCATTAGATAAGGGTTTAGAACAATTAAAAATGGTTGATAGCTCAAAGCCTAATAATCCTCAAATAATTTTAAAAATGGGTATTATTTATGAGCAATTAGAGAATTATCCCCTAGCACTTTCTGCCTATGAAAAAGCCTCTGCTCTAGATAATAAATCTTTAATAGCTTACGGTGGTATTGCTCGAATTTTGGAAAAACAAGAAAGTGATTTTCAAGCGATTATTGCTTATCGTCGTTTTATTGAATTATCTCCTAATAACCCTTACGGTTATCATCGTCTTGGTTTGTTACTGCAAAAAAGAGGAAGAAATGGAGAAGCTGAAACCATCTTAAAACAAGCTCAAAGTCTTTATCAAGTACAAGGTAAGTTAGAAAAAGTAGCGGAAATACAAAAAAAGTTATAATCTAAAGCTCGTTGCTCTAATTTTGTCTGTTAAGTTAATTAATGTCTAAATCTAAGTCTCATCTTTATACGTTGATTTCTGGAATAACTGGTGGATTGTTATTGGTTTGTTTAAGTCACTCAGTCAGTTTATCTCAATCTCTTTCCCCTACTAATAATGATTCTGTATCTGGAATTAATATTTTTCAAGCTTTTATTTTAGGCATGGTGCAGGGTTTAACAGAGTTTATACCCATTAGCAGTACTGCCCATCTTAAAGCTATTCCTGTGGCTTTGGGATGGGGTGATCCAGGAGTGACTTTTACCGCTATTATCCAATTAGGCAGCATAGTAGCAGTTTTATGGTATTTCTGGGAAGATTTAAGTAATCTTGGTACAGGAGTTGTCAAGGCAGTTAAAGAAAAAGATTATCAAACTCAAGAGTTTAAAATCATCACAGGTATTCTCATTGGTACAATTCCAATTATTATTTTAGGTTTGTCATTAAAAATTTTTGTTCCTGACTTAGATAATTCACCTTTTCGTAGTTTGAATACGATTGCGATCGCTTCTATTTTCATGGCACTATTGTTAGGTATAGCGGAGAAAGTAAGTAATAATAAACGTAATTTTGAAGATTTATTGAGTAAAGATGGAATTTTAATCGGACTTGCTCAATCTTTAGCCTTAATACCCGGTGTATCTCGTTCAGGTTCAACTATCACCTCTGGTTTATTTCTAAATTTAGAAAGAGCAACTGCTGCTCGCTTTTCTTTTCTCTTAGGAATTCCGGCTATCAGTTTAGCTGGTTTAGTTGAACTCAAAGAAATGTTTGTTAGTACCTCTAATAATATTGGTTTCATTCCTTTAACAGTGGGTTTAATCTCTTCAGGAATTTTTTCCTATTTATCTATTGCTTGGTTAATTCGCTATTTACAACGTAAAAATACATGGGTTTTTGTTTGGTATCGTCTTGTATTTGGAATAGTTATTTTAATAGCTATTAATAATGGCTAATAGATATTAATTTTTGATTAAGAAAAACGTAATTGTGTTTAAATTACTTTATGATCCCCAATATCTTAACTTCAAGACTGGGGGAATTATGAAACAACAATGCTGGTATTGTCACGGATTGCATAATCAATCTGATATCACTTTAATCAACTCTTTCTATATACACGATCTATGTGCAACATTGATGGAGCAAAAAACTATTAACAATATTAAAGCTAAGAAAATCTGTTTTGAAAATCAAATGGCTAAATAGACTTTTTCCGTTTTATTCATGTTAATTATAGCTATAACCTTTATGCAATAAAAATTAGCAAAGTTTAACGGCCAGGCCTATGTTTTTTCAAATAACAAAACTAAATCTCTACAGTTCAGGCAATACATAGATTATGACTATTTAACGACTAACTATCATGAAGTTTGTTAATAGCATCTGCACAAATTTGACTCGTTATTTCTAATTGTTCTTTTTTTGTAGAAGTAGGTGGGGGGATTAAATCACCAATTTTGATTTCAATAGGAATGTATTTAGGTAATTTACTATCTGAGGTGAGAATTTTTTGAGTGCCACAAAGACAAACAGGTAATAAAGGTGCTTTTGCTTTCGCTGCAATTAATGCAGCACCGAGCTTAGGGTCATGTATTTTACCATCTTCTGTACGTGTGCCTTCTAAAAAAATACCCGTTGCCCATCCCTCTTCTAAACGAGCAACAGCTTGACGTATGGCACGTCGATCAAATCCATTACGATTCACAGGATAAGCCCCCAAGGAAGTGATTAGCTGATTTAAACCCTTAACCTCAAATAACTCCTGCTTTGCCATATAAGAAACAGGACGAGGAATAGCAGCTGAAATCAAGGGAGGATCAAAAACACTAGCATGATTACTAACTACAATTAATTTATCTTGCATAGGTACTTTTTCTTTACCTGTTACCTTGCCACGAAAATAAATACGAAAAACTGGCCTAACAATTACATTGTTAACAAAATGGTAAACTGTTTTTCCCGTTTTGACTATTTTTGATGAAGTTGCAGTGTTTTTATTCATGTATTTTGATTTATTGTGATCAAAAAGGAGAGTTACTGTTACAATACTCGAAATTAGTTTAAGCTTATTTTTTTCAACTCATCCTATGTTTAATAAAAAAACATTTATTAATTTTTTATCAATTTGTGCCATCTGTACCGCTGGTTCAGTTTCGGCACAGTCTATTATTGAAATAGAGCCATTACGACCAATACCACAGTCTACACCTCTACCTCTATCAACATTTGAGCCTGAACCTCGGTCTATACCTATTTACGTTCCACCACCAGAAAAATTAAAATCCACTGGATATTGTAATAGTTTTCTGGCACCAGCGATGCAAAACATTATAAAACGTTATGGTGGTGGTTGGGGTATTCTGGTCCAAAGATTAGACAATGGGGAAACTATTTATCACTATAATGCGGATAAACATTTTATTCCAGCTTCCAATATGAAGATATTGACCACTGCTGCCGCATTACAAAGAATTAATCTTAGTACGACTATTAGTGCCAATAAATCTTTAAAAGAATGGGTGAAGGTGACTAATCTTCGAAGCAATAACTATTATGCTAATGTACTTCTGAAACGACTGGGAGGAGGGCGTGTAGCCAAAAAAACGTTAACTAATTTAGGTATTAATCCCCGTGGTTTTCACTTTGCTGATGGTTCTGGTTTATCTCGTCGTAATATAGCGACACCAAGAACTTTAGTTGATACTCTCAGGGTAATGTATTCCGATCGCAATCGAGATATCTTTTTTACTTCCTTACCCACAGCGGGCGTTAGTGGAACTTTACGTAATCGGATGAAGAAAACCTCAGCTCAAGGTGTTGTTCATGCTAAAACAGGTACTTTACGAGGTGTCAGGGCATTATCTGGTTATTTGGATCACCGACAATATGGTACTTTGATTTTTAGTATCTTGGCCAATGCTCCTAATCAGTCTGGTACGGCTTTAGTAAAAGCGATCGATCAAATGGTTCTGACTTTAAATAGAACTTCAAATTGTCAATAAGTTAAAAAAATTAGTTAAGTTATATTGTCGATCGATGAATATTGACCTAATTAATGATAGTAAATTATAAAGTTTGTTATTGTTATTGAAGAATTAATGCAAGTTTACGTTCTCTTATACAATGTTGGCAAAGATAACGAAGGTATACATACTATTCAAATAGGCGAAAAAAATTTAGTATTGATGTTTGAATCAGAAGATGATGCCACTCGTTATGCCATATTACTAGAAGCTCAAGATTTTTTAACACCTTCGATCGAAAAGATTGATAGTGAAGAAGTAGAGGAATTTTGTGTACAAGCAGGTTACGAAAGTAAATTAGTGACGGAG
Organism: Cyanobacteria bacterium MH1_Bin12; assembly: GCA_011088145.1. Lineage (GTDB taxonomy): Bacteria > Cyanobacteriota > Cyanobacteriia > Cyanobacteriales > Cyanobacteriaceae > JAALKG01. Next base: position 33,955 of record JAALKG010000012.1, read on the forward strand.
GGAATGTTAGAAATACCTCCAGAAAGTAATGTTAACGATACTGATTGGAATGAAGAAGGGGAATATTCTCCTGCTCAATCGGAGTCGGAATCATCTGATATGTCTTCTACTGAACTCGATCGTATTCGTCGTAAATTAGAAGGATTACTTTAATCTTAGTTTGAAATAACGAAATTAATTTTGAGGATAATTGACAACGAATAATTCTTTATTCAACAGTAAAAAAAGTTTATTTGTGATTGACTGACATCAATTATTTACCAAACTAATTTAATAGTTATAAGTCGGGTTTTTCTTGCCCTTTTTGCAGGTTTTCGTTGAGTTTGTCTCGAAAATTATCTACCGTAGGATTAATTTTTTTCTTGACTTCCTCAGCCTGTTCATCAGTTTTTTGTTGCATGGTTTCTTCATTAAACTGAATTTGAGAAACCAAACTCAATTAAGTCCAGCATTAGAAAAATGTTGCT
>JAALKG010000154.1 GCA_011088145.1 Cyanobacteria bacterium MH1_Bin12
GTCAATAAAGCACGATTAATTTTTTATGGTTGTGAATAAAAAAACTATTTGTATTACCCTCGGTACCCGTCCAGAAGCAATTAAATTAGCACCTGTCATCCAAGCCTTTCAAGAAGCAGAAGATTTTGATACCAAAGTAATCTTAACAGGACAACACCGAGAAATGGTGGCTCAAGTAATGAATTTATTTGAATTAACCGCCACCGTTGATTTAGATATAATGCAACCAAAACAGACTTTAAATGATATTACTTGTCGTAGTTTGCAAGGATTAGAAAAACTATATCAACAAATTAAGCCTGAATTAGTCATTGCTCAAGGTGATACCACAACAGCTTTTGCCGCCGCTTTATCTGCTTTTTATCAACAAATACCCGTCGGACACGTTGAAGCAGGTTTAAGAACTGATAACATTTATAATCCCTTCCCCGAAGAAGCCAATCGTCGTCTTATTTCTCAGATTGCTCAACTACATTTTGCTCCCACTCCTCTAGCAGTGGAAAATTTGCAAAAGTCTGATGTTACAGGAGAAATTTACCAAACGGGTAATACTGTCATTGATGCTTTACTGTCTGTTGCTCAAAAGAATCCTGCTTGTCATGTGGAAGGTTTGGATTGGGATAAATATCGAGTTTTGTTGGTAACTGTACACCGTCGTGAAAATTGGGGTGAGCCTTTACAAGACATTATTGAGGGTTTAAAGTCTATCTTAGATAAATATCCCGATGTGGCAATTTTACTGCCAATGCACCGTAATCCAACTGTTAGAGAGCCTTTACAAAAACATTTAGGCGATCGAGATAGAGTCTTTTTAACTGAACCTTTAGACTATCAAGAATTAGTCGGAGCGATTAAACGGAGTTATTTACTATTAACTGATTCTGGTGGTTTGCAAGAAGAAGCACCGAGTTTAGGTAAACCTGTTTTGGTATTACGAGAAACTACAGAAAGACCTGAAGCGGTTATGGCGGGTACAGCAAAGTTGATTGGGACAAATACGGCTCAGATTCTATCACAAGCGAGTGATTTGTTAAGTAATCCCCAAAGTTATAATCAGATGTCAGAAGCGATTAATCCTTTTGGAGATGGTAAAGCATCTAGTCGAATAGTAGATATTAGTCGTAAGTATTTGATCGATCGATAATAATCAAGATAAATAAGAAAAATTTGATATTTCCTTTCCGCAAACCGATTTAAATACAAACTATTATTTTCAATATTTCTGACAATTTTATAAGCCTTACAAACAGTTAAGGTGGGAAATGCCCACCCGATATTTTGTCAGATAATTGAAAGTTAATTTCTGGCAAGATTTAATAATAATTACCAACTTTACGGTGATGTACCGCTGTAATATTATCTGGTTTGGACACTCTGCCATCAGTAACATGAGAGTAGACAACCCAGTGATCTCCACAATCCATACGACTAACTACTTTACATTCTAAATAAGCTAAAGCATCAATTAAAATGGGAGATTGGTTATTGGCAGTTTGGGTTTTAATTCCCGCAAATCGATCGGCACCAGGTGAAAAACGCTTGAGAAAATGTTTCATCAACTCTTGATAGTTACCCTCTTCGAGAATATTTAACACAAAACTATCATTGACTTGCATCAAAGATTCGATCGCTCTATCTTTAGCGACAGCAACTGTAAATCCAGGCGGTTCAAAACTAGCCTGAGTTACCCATGAAGCTAACATCGCACCTTTGGTTTCTCCTTTGGTTGCCGTGATAATATATAAACCACCACTTAAACGACCCATGGCTTTATCTAAATCGTTATCAAGGGATTTTCTTTTACTGATCTTAGTTTTTTTGCTGATAATTTGTCCTAAGTCAACCCCTGACTCTTCACAGATTTGATAGATACTTTCGTGGGGAGTTTCTTTAATACGGATGGGTGAAAATGCTTCTATCAAGCCTAAATTTTTCATTTGAGAAGCAATAGGATCGATCGGTTCATCATCTCCACCGTAGGATTCATACAAACCAAAAATCTGTTTAGATTTGACACTAGCGAGGATGGTACCAATTTTATTACTAATTTGACTATCATCACTGTTAGATAAAGGAGTCATACCAAGCACAATGCCTGTTGCTGAACTGGTGATAGCCGTAATATCATGCACATCGGTAGCATTAATATCGATCATTTCTACCACAACACCCGTTTTAGTTATACCTTTGGCTATGGCTTGAGAAAGGCGATCGCTATAACCATAATCAGATACATAAAAAACAACTATGGTTTTATCTCCTTTGGTTTGCTCCTTACTCCATGTCTGGTAGCGATTTAACAGTTCTTGAAAATTATGTTTTAAGATGGGGCCATGACCATTGGCTACTAAAGAAATTTCTCCTAACGCAGACATCCGTTTCATGGCAGATAAAACAGAACGGGCATTAGGAGCCATTAAACATTCATAATAAAAACGATAGTCAGGTTCAATATCTTTTAATTTTTCGTCGTAAAGATCATCACTACAGTAATGTAAGCCAAAGGCATCACAAGTAAACAAAGTTTGAGTACCATGATCGTAACTAAAAATTGTGTCTGGCCAATGTAAATTTGGTGCGTTGACGAATTCTAAAACATGACCATTTCCTAAATCCAGTTGTTCTCCATTTTTGACAATCTGTTTTTTAAATTCATCATGAACAAATCCTTCTAAAAACTGAATCGCAACTTTGGAAGCTACTATTGTAATATGAGGTGCGATCGCTAATAGGTCTTTGACTAAACCACTATGGTCAGGTTCGGTATGAGAAATAACTAAGTAGTCTAACTCTTGAGGATTAATAACTTGATTTAATACATCAAAATATAACTCTTTAAATTTGAGATGAGACGTATCAACTAAAGCTTTCTTTTCTCCTTCAATTACATAGGAATTATAAGTAGTACCATTTTGTAGACCAAATTCAATGTCAAAGCGATCGCGTTCCCAATCTAAAGAACGAATAGCAGTGGTATCAGGTGCAATAACATTTACTTGAGTTGTTAAACGTGGTGCTGTTTGTACTGAAGTTGCAACCATGAATTAAACCTTTATTTTAATAAAATTTTATGCTTATCTATATTATAGATGCCTGTATTTGTCCTTGAGATCAGAATAAGTAATCAATAATATTGATCCAAAAATGATCCATGTTTAGAAAATATCTGAATTTTATTGATAATTCTTAAAATTTAATTAAGTTTTTAGTTACAAAATTTCACAAAACTATCAATTAAGAAAAGAAAATACCACAAAAAATCTTCGTATAATCTTGATGTTACAGATAGCGAAAATTGTTGCTCATAAAAGATTATAGTGATTACAAAGTCTATATAATCAATATTATTATAGACAAATAAAAAAGAGCAAATATGATTGTATAACCTTAACTCATATGTAACATTATGTTATAATTGGTTGTAATAAAATTATACAAAATTAATAAAAATATTAGGAGTTATAATCAAATGGCAGGTTTTTTTGGTTTATTTGGCAAAAAAGAAGATGGTCCCAAAGATGCGTATTTCTTAAGTTCCGATGATTCTAAAACCTACGGTGATATTGAGTATATGCGTACCAGCAAAACTATAAGAAGAACTTTTGTTAAAACTGTTGGAAATCCAGAGGGAGGAGAAACATTTAATACCGTATCTTCTGAAAATCAAGTAAAAGGCAATGCTAATCAAGCAAAAACTATAACATCGAAAGGAACCAGTAATAGTTTTGCTCAATCCACTCAGACTTCTACTAGCGAAGAATCTACTTCTACACCTACACCAACATATAAACCAGGTGATGATGGATTAGATATGTTCCGTAACATGGCGAAGCAAGTGAGAGGCAGAAAATAAAAGACAATTTATTGATGTAATTTATGCAAAATAATAAATTAAAATGTTTTGAAGGCGAAAGTTTTTCGCCTTTTTTTATTAACAGTTTTCGCCTATAGCAAATGACAACCCCTTCGACAACGCTCAGGGCAAAGGATAAAGGTGAAAATTTCAACATAGCAATACTTTTAGAAATCATCAATGTCCTAATCAACCCGTTCTTTGCTATATTGCGAAGCATCGTTGATTCTCTGTTATTAATTCTTTTCCCACATTTTCCATGCTAGTTTCGCCGCTCCAATCATCCCTGCATTATTACCCAACTGAGCAACCATAAACTGTAAACCAACACGAGAAGTTGCCATTACCCTCTTATTAATTTCTTCTTTTAGAGCAGGAAGAAAATACTTTGCACTAGGAGAGACTCCACCACCAATAATGACAATTTCAGGGGTTAAAATATAAACCAAACTAGCTATTCCTGCGGCTAATTGTTTGCCGTAATTATGCCAGAATTGCAAAGCAGATTGATCGTTTTGCTCTGCTAATTTTCCTAATTGGGCAGGGTTTTGACCTGTTTGTCTTTGAATAGCTGTAGCAGAAGCATATTGCTCTAGAGAGCCTCGATTACCACTATTACAAGGGGGACCTTCGGGATTTAAGGTAATTAATCCTAATTCTCCAGCGGAGCCTAAACGTCCTGTAAATAATTGACCATTGAGTATGACTGCACCTCCAACACCTGTACCAATAGTTAATAGAATGAAGTTTTGATAGTCTCTGCCTGCTCCTAACCATGCTTCTCCTAATCCTGCACAGTTAGCATCGTTGGCGATAATAGTTGGTAAACCTGTTTTTTTTTCTAATTCATCAGCAATGGGTACGTTATACCAGTCAATCAAATTAATGGCGAGTAAAGCGATTTTGCCTTCTGCATCGGCGGGGCCTGGAATACCTAAACCAATAGCTATGGCTTTCTGCTCAGAGTTTAATTGTATAACGGCTGTAGCGATGGCCTCAATGACGGCTTCAGGAGTTGCGGGTTGAGGTGTAGGAATAGAAAGAGATTCAACGCAAGTGCCATCTTGTTGAACGCGTCCTAATTTAATGGCTGTACCACCTACATCTACACCGATAACTTCTGGTTTGGTCATAATTTTATGAGTTTAATAATGCTTGTAATAATGGCTGGAGATTGGCAAATGCGATCGCTCGGTGAGAATGTTGCCCTTTTAATTCCGAAGGCATTTGAGCAAAAGTTTGTTTAACCGATGGCAGATCAAAAATCGGATCATAACCGAAACCGCTTTCTCCTTTTGCTTCTGTTAATATTTCTCCCTTGCAGATACCCTCAGTTTCAATGACGATTTTCCCTTGAGGATTGGCAATTGCGATCGCACAAAAAAATTGAGCATCACGATTATCAATGTTGACTAATTCAGTTAGTAAACGTTTTATTCTATCTTGATCTGATTTACCATAACGGGCAGAATAAATACCTGGTTGTCCATTCAAAGCTGATACCATTAAACCAGAATCATCGGCGATCGACCATTTTTTTACCACCAAAGCAGTTTGACTGGCTTTTAAACGAGCATTCGCTAAAAATGTATCTCCTGTTTCTTCAATTTCTAATTCGGGGGGTTTTAAAGCCAATTCTAAATTCAATTTTTGTAAATACTCTTCCATTTCCCTGATTTTACCGGGATTACCAGTGGCAACAACTAACTTTTTCATTAATTAACTGTATGAAACTTTCCATTTTTGTAGTACTGATGAGCAGATACATTATACCAAATCACTTCGGTTCGGGATAACAAAATTAGTTAACTGATGTTACGCAAGCATATATTAAGCAATATAAAAATCTATTTACCGAAT
>JAALKG010000155.1 GCA_011088145.1 Cyanobacteria bacterium MH1_Bin12
ACTTAGGGGTATATTCTATCTTGTTTTAAGTTCTAATTGATGACACGCCCTAAAAGTTTTGCGGATTTTGACAAAATAAACAAACTGCCATCACCACCTCTACCAATTCGCATGGTTTCATCAATATAAGTGATAGTTAAACTTGGTATTCTTCCTTCAGGATTTTTGGCTTCAAAGACTTTGACAGGATCTAATATGGGAGTTTTGATACCTAGAACTTTCTCGATCGCAACATAGCGTTTATCAAAACTAACATTAATTATTTTATCGGGTAAAGTCTCATTTTCATCAATTTTAGGTTCAAAAGTAGCAGTTACTTTCACGTATCCTTGAAGGAGATTAGAAGAATGTTTAACAAAAGCGATGTTAAAAAAAGAAGCAGTTTTCGTATCGATAATTTGGTAAACAGCTTGTAAATCGAAATTAAAAGGCAATTTGTTCAAAGAACGAATTTCTCTAGCTGTGGAGTAATGTAATTGCCAGATACCATCTAATAAATTAACACCATAAAGTAACGGTTTCGGAAAAGGTGTTTGGGATTCTAAATTAATGGTTAATTGCTCAATTTCTTTTATTTGTGGAGAGGAAAGCAAAGTATCGGTAATCGGATAATCGGGGTTGATACCTTTAGTCTGAGCATTATTGACGATCGTCGAGAATAATTTATCCTTAATAATTAAGCGACTATTCAAATTACCTCCTTGATATCTACAGTAATTATATTTACTAAGATTAATTGTAACTAAATAATACAAGTACGTATTAGTTTTGTCATGATTATCATTAACCAAACCGAACCACCTTATACGGTTGACGCTAGTTTTTAGGATTTCATCAGTTCCGATTCATCATCTAAAATGGAAGTTAATTAATAAATATCACGGCACAATAACTTTTTTTACAAGCAAACATTAATTATTCATTATTCGTCGGAGATCTATTTTATGAATGGCAACCTTAAAGTTGGTAATTTATTCGGTATTCCTTTTTACATTAATCCTTCTTGGTTTTTTGTTTTAGGATTAATGACTTTAAGTTTTGGTGGTAATTTAACCTATCAAACACAACTTACAGGTATATATCCTTGGTTATTAGGTTTAATTACCTCACTACTTCTATTTGCATCAGTTGTAGCCCATGAATTAGGTCACAGTTTTGTCGCAATTGCCCAAGGAATAGAAGTAAAATCAATTACCCTATTTATTTTCGGAGGTTTAGCAACATTAGGAAAAGAATCAGAAACACCCGAACAATCCTTTTTAGTTGCGATCGCAGGGCCTTTAGTAAGTATAATTTTATTTGTATTTCTAACTCTCGTTCTTAATAGTATTTCCTTACCTTTATCTTTACAAATAGTCGTTTCTTTACTAGCGTATATCAATCTCGTCTTAGCTATATTTAACATGATTCCTGGCTTACCATTAGATGGTGGTAACGTCCTCAAAGCGATCGTCTGGAAAGCAACAGGAAATCCTCAAAAAGGTATAATTTGGGCAGGAAGAGTTGGACAATTTTTCGGTTGGACAGCTATTGTGATTGGTATATTAGGAACATTTAGCATTCTTCCCTATGGTAGTTTTTGGACTGTCCTTATTGGTTGGTTCCTACTACGTAACGCAGGTACAGCAGCTCAGTCAGCTACCTTTGAAGATAAACTCAAAAAATATTTTGCTAGTGATGCTATTTCCGAAGCAAGTCCTATCGTTCAAGATAATCTTAGCTTAAGAAAATTTGTTAACGAATATGTTATTGGTAAACAGTCTTGGAAAAAGTTTTTAGCTACCAATGAAGAAGGTACCTTAACAGGTGTTTTACACGTTGATGATTTGCCTTCAATACCAACTTCCCAATGGAATGATTTTACTGTAGCCGACTTAATGAAATCTACAGATGAAGTGAAGACAGTTAATGATACTGTACCTTTACTCGAAGTGATTAAATTACTGGAACGACAAACAGAATTAGAGCTAACAGTTGTCAAAGAGGATGGAGTTGTATTAGGGTTAATTGAAAAACAAGGTATAATTAAATTTCTCGAATCTAATCTCACTACTGCCTAACCTATAATTGATTAGTTATTGTTCAATTTTTAATTCCAAAAAACTAAATTAATCTCAATTTAGGAAAAACTGGCTTAAACTTAATTAAATAATAAATTAATCTTAGGTGTTTTCAATCCTGAATTGATTCTAAATCAGGCATCAATAACATAATATTGACTATGCAAAATTTACGGACAGCAGTAATTAACTATTATGAACTTCTGGGAGTGGCAAGTAATGCTTCTCCAGAAGAAATCAAAAAAGAATTTCGTCGTTTAGCTAGACGTTATCATCCTGATTTGAATCCTGATGATAAACAGGCAGAAGAACAATTTAAGCAAATCAATGAAGCTTATGACGTTCTCTCCGATGATATCAAGCGTCAACAATACGATAATCAGTTTTTTGCTGGTAGACGTCGATTGGTACGTAGTCCAAACTCTAATCGTGGTGGTGGATTTCCTTTTGCTAAAGATATAGGCGGAATTTGGCAAGGTAATAAGTCGGCTAAATCCACTAATAATAAACCTCCTAGTAACCAAACGGCTATTAATGGCAATCGCCCTTCAACAACAAAGCGTCCTCCTATAAACAATCGTCCTCCAGTTAATACCGATTTTCGTCCAGGAAATGCGAAAACTGTCAAGTCATTCTCTGTCAGTAATCAACCTAAAGATATAGAAGCGAAGTTATCATTACCTTTACAAAAAGCTTATCAGGGTGGTAGAGAAAGAATTCGCTTAGAAGATGGTCGTTCTTTAGAAGTTGATATGCCTCCTGCAATGTATCATGGACAAAAAATTCGTCTTAAAGGGCAAGGTATTAAAGGAGGTGATTTATATTTAAAAATATTAATCAAATCGGATCCTTTTTTCCAAATAGAAGGTTCAGATATTGCTTGTGAAATACCTCTAAGTCCTTCAGAAGCTATTATTGGAGGTGCGATCGAAATACCGACTATAGATGGTTTAGTTAAAATGAATGTCCCCGCAGGTGTCAAATCAGGAGACCGATTGAAATTGGCAAATAAAGGTTATCCTAATATTCGAGGTCAAAGGGGAGATCAGTTAGTTATATTACAAATAGTCATTCCTACTGATGTTAGTGATGCTGAAAAGGAACTATATGCTCAAATACGAGAAATAGAGACATTTAAACCTCGTAATAAGTTAATTGATGATTTTAGTTGATCTGAACATTAATCTTCTAATCTCAAATAATTGTAGTGAGATTCTATTCAAGCTCATTATCAAGACAAGATTTAATTTTTGTTGTTCAAATTCAAAAATAAATTGATTTTGTCTGACATTTTTCAGCAAATAACCTGAGTATTCTTGCTCATTATGGAATTAGGATATTTTGGTTTGATTCATCTGTTGACGGGAATTTGACAAAACAACTATGATGAAAAGATTATGCTTAATGATATTAAGATTTTTTAATCTAACCTAACTGTAAATTTTATTATTAAATTATGACTGCAACTTTACAAGCACCACCGAAGAATCGTCGTGTAGTTTTTCCTTTTACTGCCATCGTCGGTCAAGAACAGATGAAACTCGCTTTATTATTAAATGTGATCGATCCTACCATTGGTGGAGTAATGATTATGGGCGATCGAGGTACGGGTAAATCTACTACCATTAGAGCATTAGCCGATTTATTACCTGAAATTGATGTTGTTGCAGGAGATCCTTACAATTCCTCGGCAGTTGATTTAGAAGCCATGGGAGATGAAGTTAGGCAAAAATTTGAAAACCAAGAACCAATCGATACGGTCAAAAAGAAAGTGCCGATGGTGGATTTACCTTTAGGTGCAACTGAAGATCGAGTCTGTGGAACAATCGATATTGAAAAAGCTTTGTCTGAGGGTGTCAAGGCATTTGAAGCAGGATTGTTAGCTAAGGCTAACCGTGGTATTCTTTATGTGGATGAAGTTAACCTTCTTGATGATCACTTAGTCGATGTTTTACTCGATTCTGCCGCTAGTGGTTGGAATACAGTAGAAAGAGAGGGAATTTCCATTCGCCATCCAGCTAGGTTTGTGTTGGTGGGTTCAGGTAATCCAGAGGAAGGTGAATTACGTCCTCAATTACTCGATCGTTTTGGTATGCACGCAGAGATTCGTACTGTCAAACAACCTGATTTGAGAGTGAAAATCGTAGAACAACGAGCCGATTTTGATAAGGATTCTCTGGCATTTTTGGCTGAATATCAATCAGAACAAGAAGATTTACAAGAAAGATTAGTAAAAGCACAAAATCTTTTACCTGAGGTGACTCTTGACTATGATATGCGAGTCAAAATTTCGGAGATTTGTTCTGAACTCGATGTGGATGGTTTAAGAGGAGATATTGTTACTAATCGTGCGGCTAAAGCGATCGCAGCTTTTGAAGAACGCACAGAAGTAACTGTTGATGATATTCGTCGAGTAATGCCTTTATGTTTGCGTCATCGTCTCAGAAAAGATCCTTTGGAGACAATTGATTCTGGATATAAAGTTGAAAAATCTATTAACCGTGTTTTCGGTTTGGATTTGGAAGAATAATCAACTAATTTTCATCAAGTAACTTATCGCATTTCGATCGACTTATCAGGTTCATTATTTTGTTTTTTGTTCCTTAAAGCGATCGATTTCGATTATATAGAAAAGGACAAGGGGCAAAGGTTACATCTCACCAGTATGATAATTGCTATTGCGATCGCATTTGTCGGTATCATTTTAAGCTGGATTGATAAAAATTTGTTAATGACAGCCTTATCTCAAACTTGACTTCACAGAGTAAAAAACCCTACTATTTTCTACTCTGGTTGCTTTGGAACTAATCACTACAGAGCATAAAAGTACATGAGAACCATATCTCAATTAATAGCTGTGACTTTACTCATAACTTTGCCAAACATTGAACCATAACTTTACCATATTAATCTCTCAACATACTGTTTTTTTGTTGCGTTAAAATTTACTGACACCGTCATTTTGAATCATAAATTTGCCATAGATACAAAGTAGAATCATAAAGTTGCCGTAAGTACAGAAATTGACTATTAAGTTTTTTCCAAAAAAACAGTAATTATCTTACCTAATTCTTCTAAACGAACTTCAATTGAATCTGTTTTTTTCTCGAAATGAGCTTTAATCGAATCTGTTTTCTTAGATTCATTTTTCAGTTGATTTTCTAATTTATCAATTAACTTATTTAAAGTACTTTGTTTTTTACTCAAAGCCTCTAATTGACTATCTAATGTCTCATCCGGCAAATCCAAATGTTTTGATATAGCCTCTCTAATAACTTGTGTCCTATCTTTCTCGTAAAGAATTGCATGAGCATCTAATGCCTCTAACATAGACTCAGATAGACGAATAGAAATAGTTTTTCCTTTGTTAGATTTAGTTATAGGGATACAAACGAGATACTTTTGAGATAAGATAATGTAAGATAGTCAGAGATACAATCGCAACTCAAACGATCTACATATATTATTTTAATGAATAAGGAGGATTTATGTCATATCCATTTGTTCCTAGGGAATGAGGATTAAATAAAACAGTAAACTTGTAAAAAACTAATTCCCAGTTAATA
>JAALKG010000156.1 GCA_011088145.1 Cyanobacteria bacterium MH1_Bin12
ATTTTATCCTCTTTTTTACCATCCATCCAATATCTCAAACAAGAGTTACGAATAAAAATCAATTACTTTCAAATTTCTCATTGTAAGCCCATTCTCTCGCTCAAATTTGCATACCATTTGGCATATACAACAATATTGAAAAATTATTGATTTGTCAATGACAGTATGATGAATTTATTACCTAATGGATAAAACTAGGCTAAAACGCATTTAGGTTGACTATTTGATTGATAGGAAAAAAAAGTGAAAGTCTTATTCTGCCGATTCTCTACTCCCTTCTCCCCTGGAATCTAAACGATAAATTTAATGCATCCAAGCTTATCACATGATCTTTATAATATTCAGTTCAGACAATCTATATATTTAAAAATAGATCCATTGAATCGATAAAAGTTTAATAATTAGCGATCGAGATACAATCGAAAATATTTTTTCAAAAAAAAAAAAGAGTTAACACTTCTTTATAATAGAGAAAAGTGAGTATATCTAGTTATCAAAGCGTGAACAGCAGTATCATTAAGACAAACGATTAGCTTGATAACAGATGTGAATTGATATATCGAATCTGAGTATAGTTAAGGTAAACGTAAATAATGAATTATATAAATAAGGAACTACAACCCTTTAGTGGACAACCTTGGTTAGTCGAAGAGAGGGATGCATGTGGTGTAGGTTTTATTGCCTATCAAGACGATCGTCAATCCCATAAATTAGTAGAACAAGCCTTAAAAGCCTTGGGTTGTATGGAACATCGTGGCGGATGTGGTGCAGATAGAGAGACAGGAGATGGTTCAGGAATTTTAACAGGTATTCCATCACAAATATTTAAGTCATGGTTTGTTGATAATAATATTACGATGCCTCCCGCAGAAGAATGGGGTGTCGGGATGGTATTTTTACCTCAAAATGAGCAAGAGGCAGAAGAAGGACGCAGATATGTTGAACAGATGGTTGCAGTAGAAAGTCTGAGAACTCTTGGATGGCGTAAAGTACCAGTTAATTCAAAAGTGTTAGGAGAACAAGCCAGAGCAAATCAACCCCGCATTGAACAAATAATTGTTACCTCTGGAGAAAAGCATTACAAAGGAGATGAACTCGATCGCAGATTATATGTAGCACGTTCTCGTGTGGGTAAACAACTATCCGATAATTTTTATATTTGTTCCTTTTCCTGTCGTACGATCGTCTATAAAGGATTAGTACAAGGAGATGTTTTAGCTAAATTTTATAATGACTTAACTAATCCCGCTTACGAAAGTCGCTTTGCAGTTTATCATCGTCGTTTCAGTACTAATACAGTACCCAAATGGCCTTTTGCTCAACCAATGCGAGTCTTAGGTCATAATGGTGAAATTAATACTCTCATCGGTAACATTAACTGGATGAGTGTCAGAGAAGCTAACCTAGAATTACCAGGTTGGACAGAAGAAGAATTTGAAGGTGTTACTCCCATTGTTAATATGGATAATAGTGACTCCTACAATCTTGATAGTTCTTTAGAATTATTAGTTCGTACAGGACGCAGTATTCCTGAAGCATTAATGATACTCGTACCTGAAGCTTATGAAAATCAGCCAGATTTAGATAAATATCCCGAAATAGTTGACTTTTATCGTTATTATAGTGGTTTAAAAGAACCTTGGGATGGCCCTGCCTTACTGGCATTTAGTGAAGGTAAAACCGTTGGTGCTTGTTTAGACAGAAATGGTTTACGCCCTGCCCGTTATGCGATCACAAAAGATGGTTATGTCGTCGTTGGTTCAGAAGCAGGTGTCGTAGATTTACCAGAAAGCGAAATTATTGAGAAAGGTAAATTAGGGCCTGGGCAGATGATTGTGGTAGATTTAGAAAAAAATACTATTCTCAAAAACTGGGATATTAAACAAAAAATTGCCAGTGAAAAACCCTATGGGCAATGGTTAAGAAAATATCGTGAAAAATTAGATAAACAAGCATTCGAGATTTCTGCTGCACCCGTTGGAGAAGGAGAATCCCCCCTAACCCCCCTTAGAAAAGGGGGAATCGATGCACAAGAACTATTAAAATTACAAACCGCCTTTGGTTATAACGCAGAAGATGTCGAAATGATTATCACTGCAATGGCAAAGGATGGAAAAGAACCGACTTTCTGCATGGGTGATGATATACCTTTAGCTGTTTTGTCGGATAAGCCTCGTCTTTTATACGACTATTTTAAACAACGTTTTGCACAAGTTACTAATCCTCCCATTGATCCTTTGAGAGAGAGTTTGGTAATGTCATTAAAGATGCACTTAGGTTCTAGAGGCAATCTATTACATATTGAACCTCAATCAGCTCATACTCTACATTTAGAGTCTCCTATTTTATCCAATAATGAATTAGAAACTATTAAAAATTCAGATTTTAAAGTTAAAGAATTATCCTGTCTGTTTCCTATCTCCGATGGCCCTGATGGTTTAAAACTCGCTTTAGAAAGACTCTGCACTGAAGCGACTAATGCTGTAGAAAATGATCATCAAATTATTATTTTAAGCGATCGAGTTAGAGAGCAAATTTCTGATGAATATTCTTATATTCCCCCTTTACTTGCTATAGGCGCAGTGCATCAACATTTAATTAAAATTGGCTTAAGATTAAAAACTTCTTTAATTGCTGATACTGCTCAATGTTGGAGTACTCATCACTACGCTTGTTTGATCGGTTTTGGTGCATCCGCTATTTGTCCTTACCTCACTTTAAATACTGTTTCTAGTTGGTGGCATGATAGTAAAACTCAGAAATTGATGGCGAATGAGAAAATTGCCACAATCACGGAGATAGAAGCTTTAAATAACTATCGTAAATCGATCGAAGCTGGATTACTCAAAATTTTATCAAAAATGGGTATTTCCCTTCTTGCTTCCTACCACGGTGCACAAATTTTTGAATGTATCGGATTGGGTGCAGATGTGATCGAATTAGCTTTCAAAGGTACAACTAGTCGTGTCGGTGGTTTAAATCTGGCACAGGTAGCCAACGAAATTATATCTTTCCATCAAAAAGCTTTTCCTGAGTTAGAAAGTACAAAATTAACCAACTATGGTTATTTCAACTACAAAAAAGGTGGTGAGTACCATATGAACTCTCCCCAAATGTCCAAGTCTTTACATAAAGCAGTAGCCGCTTATGGCAAAGAGGAAGGGTATGATCATTATGAATTTTATCGCAAGTATCTCAATGAAAGACCTGCTACAGCGTTGAGAGATTTACTAGAATTTCAAGGTGATCGCAAATCTCTATCTATTGATGATGTGGAGTCTGTGGAGGATATTGTCAAACGTTTTTGTACTGGGGGGATGTCCTTGGGTGCATTAAGCCAAGAAGCTCATGAAACTTTGGCTATAGCTATGAATCGTTTGGGTGGTAAATCCAACTCTGGGGAAGGTGGAGAGGATACCAATCGTTATACTGCCATTGATGATGTCAACGATGATGGTAAGAGTAGTCGCTTTCCTAATCTTAATGGATTACGTAATGGCGATCGAGCTACTTCGGCAATTAAACAAATTGCTTCTGGACGTTTTGGTGTCACCCCTGAATATTTAATGAGTGGTAAACAGTTAGAAATTAAGATGGCACAGGGGGCAAAACCGGGAGAAGGGGGACAGTTACCAGGGAAAAAAGTTAGTGAATATATCGCTAAGTTACGTCTTTCTAAACCCGGAGTAACTCTTATCTCTCCTCCTCCTCACCATGACATTTATTCCATCGAGGATTTAGCTCAATTAATCCATGATTTACATCAAATCAATCCTTCGGCTAAAGTATCTGTTAAATTAGTCTCGGAAGTTGGTATCGGTACGATTGCCGCTGGGGTTGCTAAAGCCAATGCGGATGTAATCCAAATATCTGGTCATGATGGTGGTACTGGTGCATCTCCTTTAAGTTCGATCAAACACGCTGGTTGCCCTTGGGAATTGGGTTTAACTGAGGTTCATCGTACTTTAGTACAAAATCAATTACGAGACAGAGTTTTACTTCGTGCTGACGGTGGTTTAAAAACTGGTTGGGATGTGATCATGGCAGCGTTAATGGGTGCTGAGGAATTTGGTTTTGGTAGCATTGCTATGATTGCTGAAGGTTGTATCATGGCTCGTGTTTGTCATACTAATCAATGTCCTGTGGGTGTTGCCACTCAACAAGAGCGTTTACGTAAACGTTTTTCTGGTATGCCGGGAGATGTGGTGAATTTCTTTTACTTTGTGGCAGAGGAAGTGCGATCGATTTTAGCGAAGTTAGGTTATCGTAGCATTAATGAAATTATCGGGCGTGGTGATTTATTAAGTTATCGTGAGTCTGCTACTTTAGCGAAAACTTCTGCTTTAGTTTTAGATTGTTTAACGAATTTACCTGATGTGAAAACTAATCGTGACTGGTTAAATCATGGCAATGCTCATACCAATGGTCATGTTTTGGATGATGAGATTTTAGCTGATGCGGCGATCATGGATGCGATCGATTCTCATAGTACATTAACTAAAGAGATTAAGATTATCAATACTAATCGCTCTGTGGGAGCGAGAATTGCTGGGGTAATTGCTAAAAAACACGGTAATACTGGTTTTAATGGTCAATTAAACCTCAATTTCCATGGTTATGCTGGTCAAAGTTTTGGAGCTTTAAATATTCAAGGTGTGCATATTCATCTTGAAGGTGAAGCTAACGACTATGTGGGTAAAGGCATAAACGGTGGTGAAATTGTGATTGTACCTCCAACGGAAGCTAACTATGAAGCTAGTGACAATGTGATTCTTGGTAATACCTGTTTATATGGTGCAACTGGTGGTGCTTTATATGCGAATGGTCGTGCTGGTGAGCGTTTTGGGGTACGTAATTCTAAGGCGATTGCGATCGTCGAAGGTACGGGTGATCACTGTTGTGAATATATGACTGGTGGTTTAGTCGTTGTTTTAGGTAGCGTTGGAAGGAATGTTGGTGCAGGAATGACAGGCGGTTTAGGTTACTTCTTGGATGAAGGAGGTAATTTTGAAGCGAAGGTTAATCCTGAGATTGTTAAGGTTCAACGTATTGGCAGTGCTGAAGGTGAGGCTCAATTAAAAGAGTTGATTACGACTCATGTAGCGAAAACTGGCAGTAAGAAAGGTCAGTTAATTTTAGATAGTTGGGCGGATTATTTACCTAAATTCTGGCAAGTTGTTCCTCCTTCGGAGGCTGATAATCCCGAAGCAAAAGCGACGAAGGAGTTAACTGTTGTGTAATTATAATCGTCATTAATATAATGATCTTAATGGGTTGAATAACATTATGGATTAAACAATGATTTGGGTTGAACATTGGGGAGCATCCCACTTTGGAACTAAATACAAATACTCAAGGATGGAGAATTGTTCAGATATGCACATCTTAACCGTAGAAT
>JAALKG010000013.1 GCA_011088145.1 Cyanobacteria bacterium MH1_Bin12
CTTCTTGCTTTTTTAATTTTTAGATTATTTATCATATCATTAACAGGTTACACCCAGATAAACTGACTTTTTGATAGGTTTACAAGTTGAACTTGACTCAAAAAATCACTTTTATGTTGAGGATCAAATTTTTGCCAAGGAGGAAATATAGATGCAATAGTTTTGACGATCGCTTTATTCATCAGTATCTGAGTTGACTGTGATTTTATTGATATTCTATCAGTTTTCTAGTTTGGCCCAATCGTATTCATAATTGTTCAATAATGCACAAAAAATTCCTTTCGCCTTTATAATGAGATGCAAATCAGAACAAATGCACTTTCTTTAGTTAAAGAGTAATAGAGTAGTGAGAATATGAATTCCAATCAACCTCAAGCATTAGGATCAGTTATTCAGGGTTCGTTAAGTGAAGGATTAGAAGTTAGATTGCTTCCTGATATTTCAGTTGAAGATATGCGAGTCGGAAAATTTTTAGTGGTACAAGGAACAATGTCAAGATTTTTTTGCTTATTAACTGATGTTTCTTTAGGTACATCTAATCCTCGTATTTTTGCCCATCCTCCCGATCATAATGATAGCTTTTGGTTAGATATATTAGCAGGAAGCGATACCTATGGGACGATCGAAATCTCACCCATGCTAATGTTAACTTTGAGTGATACTCAAACAGAAAATACTTTTAAATTTGATAATATACCTCGACTCACAGGCTTAGAAACGGATTTGCAACTACTACCTGTAAAAACGATTCCTAGTCATTTTAGCCCCGTTTATGAGTCCACAGAAAATGATTTTCGCTCGGTATTCGGTTGGGAAGAAGATCCCCAAAAATGTAATTTCTCCATCGGGCAACCGTTAGATATGGATGTGCCAGTTTGTATGGATTTAGGTCGTTTTGTCGAAAGAAGTAATGGTATTTTTGGTAAATCTGGTACAGGTAAATCATTCTTAACTCGACTTTTACTTTCAGGAGTCATCAAAAAAGAAGCCGGAGTTAATCTTATGTTTGATATGCACTCAGAATATGGTTGGGAAGCCATGAGTGAGGCAAAAAATGGTAATACTGTTAAAGGATTAAAACAACTTTTTCCTAGCCGTGTAGAAATATATACCCTTGATGGGGAATCGACTCAACGTCGTGGTGTTAATAATGCCCATGAATTGTATTTAAGTTACGACCAAATTGAGATTGAAGATTTACGATTAATTGCCAGAGAATTGGGTTTATCCGAAGCGAGTTTGGATAATGCCAATATTTTAGCTTCAGAATTTGGTCGGGATTGGATTTATCGTCTCATTAATATGACCAATGAAGATGTACAAATTTTTTGTAATGAAAAACAAGGACATCAAGGTTCAATTATGGCACTGCAAAGAAAGCTAAAACGCCTTGAGAATCTTAAGTATATGAGATCAGCTTGTCCTCATAATTATATTCAAGAAATTCTCGCTTTGTTGGATGGAGGCAAAAATATTGTGGTGGAATTTGGCTCACAAGGTAATATGCTTTCTTATATGTTAGTTACCAATATGATTACCCGTCGTATTCATAGTGCTTATGTCAAAAAAGCTGAGAAATATTTACAGACTAAAAATCAACTCGATCGTCCTCGACAATTAGTCATTACCATAGAAGAAGCTCACCGTTTTCTGGATTCTAAAATTGTCAACCAAACTATCTTTGGTACTATTGCCCGTGAGATGAGAAAATATTTTGTCACTTTACTTATTGTTGATCAACGTCCGTCGGGTATTGATAATGAAGTCATGTCTCAAGTTGGTACCAGAATCACTTGTTTGCTTAATGATGATAAGGATATTGATGCAATTTTTACGGGAGTTTCTGGTGCTAGTGGATTGCGATCGGTTTTAGCTAAACTAGATTCTAAACAACAGGCTTTAATATTAGGTCATGCTGTACCTATGCCTGTAGTTGTCCGTACTCGTCCTTACGATCGAGATTTTTACCAAGAAATAGGCGATTCAGATTGGCAGGAAAAAAGTAACGATGATGTCTTTGCCGCCGCAGATTCAGCAAGGGTAGACTTGGGATTTTAAGGGATGTGGGGAAAACAGACAACTGTGTGGATTAGTCATATCTCAGAATAAAGCTAAAGCGATCGAAGTGAATGCGTCTTTAACCAAATAAAATTGATCAATTAAAAATCCCTATCAAACTTTAACTCTGATTGTAGGGATTTTCAATTAGAAAAATACAATTACATTTCTTGTACAAAACAAGGAGGTTATAATCAAAAATTACTTATTAGGTTGAGGAGTCATACGTAAATAAGGTTTAACTTCTGTAACACCTTTAGGGAATTTCTCTTTTGCATCTTCTGTAGAAATAGAAGGCACAACGACACAATCTCCACCATCTTGCCAATTAGCAGGAGTAGCAACTTGATGATAATCAGTTAATTGTAAAGAATCAATCACCCTTAAAATTTCATCAAAATTACGACCAGTACTTGCAGGATAAGTTAATGTTAAACGTAATTTCTGATTAGGATCGATAATAAAAACACTTCTAACAGTTAAGTTATTTAATGCTTTGGGATGAACCATACCATATAAATCAGCAACCTTGCGATCTTCATCCGCAATAATAGGATAATTAACAGTTGTATTTTGAGTCTCATTAATGTCTTTAATCCAACCTTTATGAGATTCTACACCATCAACACTTAAAGCCAATACTTTCACATTACGTTTTTCAAACTCAGGCTTTAAACTGGCTACAGTACCTAATTCCGTGGTACAAACTGGAGTATAGTCAGCAGGATGGGAAAAAAGTACAACCCAACTGTCTCCTGCCCACTCATGGAAAGAAATATCTCCTTCACTTGTTGCCTGAGTAAAATCGGGTACTACGTCTCCTAATTGTAACGTCATAATTTTTAATAATCGAAAATTCTAATGTTTACACTCTCAATTCTGTCATAATCTTCTGAAATTGTTGTATCAACTACATTTTTTGTTTTTTATCTTTACAAATCTTTACTCTGCTCTCAACAAAAAATGCAAATAGACTGATAAAATCAATAGTCAACAGGTTTTCTGACGGATGACAATATAGTCAAGTCAGTTATTTTTAGAAATCAAAAAAATTATCATTGTAGATGTTTATCTATCTGTACTAATCCCATTAAAATTAATATATATCAAACAAGATAACTATTACACTATTTACACCAACTTTAATATATCGGAGGTTTTATCTTAATGAAATTTTGGCGTTCTCTTTTCACCATTATCGGTATTGTGGTCTTTTCTTCTTCTTTGCTTTTATCTGAACCAGCTCAAGCTTTAGACTTTAATTCTATCGTCCAAACTAGTCCTCATTTATTAGCAGTAGAAAATGAGCGTCGTAACGTAGCAGATGATTTCTTTGCTACCGAATCTGCACAAAAAATTGATATAAATAATAGTGCTATCCGTGATTTTCGTGAATTAAGAGGGTTTTATCCTAGATTGGCGAGTTTAATCATCCAAAATGCTCCTTACGAAAATGTAGATGATGTTTTATCTATTTCTGGATTGAGCAATACTCAAATTGAAAGATTACAAGCTAATTTAGATCAATTTGTCGCGAATCCCCCTATTGATGTATTCAATGAAGGTGATGAGCGTTATAATCCAGGGCTTTACTAAGGTTTAGATTCGATCGCCTTAACTGAAAACAAAAATTTAATAATTCCAAAGGGGATAATATAATTCATATTATCCCCTTCATTGTTTGTCATAATAAAATCCTTATAAATTAGCCAATAAAAAAACAAGGGATATAAGTTTGTCCCTTGTTAATTAATTAGATGTAAAAAACACGAAATGTTATTTAGGTGAGACCAAATAACATTTCAACCAAATACAACATACTCATATGACTTATTAGCTAACTACTCAACAGCAGTAGAAGTAAGTTCTTCTTCAGTATTTGTTTCAGGTTCAGATTCAGTTTCTGTTTCTGTTTCTGTTTGTTCAACAGCAGAAGTTGTTTCATCACTGGTTTCAACTGCTAAGTTTTCTGTTTCTGTAGTTTCATCAGCTACCACAGCAGTTTCTTCAGTTACATTAGCTTCAGTTGCTTCAGTTTCTGCCGCTAATAATTTTTCTCTATATTTCTGAGCCATTTCCTCGGCTTTCTCAAAAACTAACTCACGATTTTTGAGCATATCACCAGGTTCAGGTTCTAATTGTTTAGTAGAAAGAGAAATACGACCTCTATCAGCATCTAAATCAATAATCATAACTTTTAGTTCGTCATTGACATTAAATACACTATGAGGAGTATCAATATGATCGTGAGAAATCTCGGAAATATGTAATAATCCGCTCACACCACCAATATCAATAAATGCACCATAAGGTTTGATTCCACGAACAGAACCAATTACCACTTGTCCGACCTCTAAACCATTCATCTTGCGTTCTACTAAAGCACGACGATGACTTAAAACTAGACGATTACGTTCTTCATCTACTTCTAAAAATTTCAAAGGTAAATCCTGACCAACAAGATCTTCTTTGGTATCTTTAGCACTAATATGAGAACCAGGTATAAATCCCCTTAATCCTTCCACTCTGACTAACGCACCACCGCGATTAGTTGCGAAAACGTTAGAATAAACAGTTGCATCCTCTTCTTGTAATTGACGTACTCTTTGCCAAGCACGCATATATTCAATACGACGGATGGAAAGGGTTAATTGTCCATCTTCATTCTCATCAGTTAGAATAAAGAATTCTCTAGTTTCATTCGCTTGCAAAATTTCATCGGGATTATCAACTCTGTTGATTGATAATTCTTGCACAGGAATAAAAGCGGCGGTTTTCGCTCCTATATCAATCAGAGCGCCCTTAGGCTCAATACTAAATACAGTTCCGGCGACTAAATCACCAGGATTGAAATGATAGTCATATTGATCTAAGAGAGCGGCAAACTCCTCATGAGTAAAGCCCACACTGCTATTTTGGGTTTCTGTCTGATTGACCATAGGCATTTGTTTTACAATTTGTTTTTCAGTTACTATTGTTGTGATAATTTTTTCCTCCTCGACAAACTCAGGAATAATTTCCTCGTTTGCTGATTTAGATAGAGATTAATTTAAAATTAATTATTTCCATCATTCATAAAGCACAATAAGCCCAACACTCCTTAAACATTAGCTAAAAGTTTACAATTATTATAAATTTGCTAATATAGATGAGAGTGTTTTAATGAATTGATAGGCAGTTATTTAGTCTAATACCAAAAATAATAAAATTTCCGACTAACAATACCATTATACAGAATTTTAACCATACATTAAGAACTTAATTTTAGCAAGGGTTAATCATCCTCACAGACTTTTTCGGTGATTTGTTCAGGGGAATTGTTTATTTTATAATTCAAACTGAGAACACCTTGTTTGTTCTGTAATTGCTTTAAAGTGGTAACAAAATCATCAATACAGATAAAGTTGCCATATACTGAGGCAAATCTAATATAAGCAACTTGAGAAATTTGACTTAATTGAGTAAGAATTAATTCACCTATTTGTTGGCTAGCTATTTCTCTAGGAAATTTTTCTTCGATTTCTGATTCGATGGAATCGACAAATGTTTCTAACAATTCTGATTCTATACCCGTTTTTTCACAGGCACGAACTATACCCCTTAAAACTTTAGAGCGATCGAACGACTCTGTGCTACCATCTTTTTTAATTACCCTGATGGGAACAAACTCAATTCTTTCATAGGTTGTAAAGCGATGATGACAGCCCAAACATTCTCGCCTTCTGCGGATACTATATCCTTTTTCTGTGGTGCGTGATTCTAAAACTCTGGTATTATTAAGATGGCATGAAGGACATTGCATAATTCTTTCTTTATTTTCAGATGAATATCACGATAATTTCCCGTTTGAAAAGTACTCCACACAGACGAATTCAGACTCATAAAGCAAACGTGAATTATCTCAGCAATAACTAGAAATCTATCTTCAGATTGATGGTTTGCTCATTATCCATATGTAGTGTTTTTTATTTTAATTATATACTACATTTGGAGTAACATCATTGAATCATACATTGAAATCAATACTTAATAAGCTGATTGATTTTCAGATGGTAAAGAGATTAAGAATATGGCAAAGGACAAGAAGTAAAGGTTGAAATCTCCATATAGCAATGCTTTTAGCAATTATCAATTTCCTAGTTAACCCGCTTTCTGCTCTAGGTGAAAAATTAAGTTTTAGAATAGTCACGTGAGAATTAGCATTTGACTTTTAAAAGAAAAAGCCTTTTTCTTGACTATCTTAAAATAAAAGACAGATGAAAAAGACTTTCTAATTTAGATTAAAAACTAAGAATTTAAAAATTATCTTAGTTCATAAATTATTTCTATTTATTGATTTTTGGTGGATCACGAAATGCTACCGCAAAGAATAAAACGGCAATCATCATGGTCAAAATTAAAATATAAGCTACGCTTTCCATTTTCTTTCCTCTGTTTTCTTTCTATAATCTCAGATTTTTTGTCATTTTATCGACAAAATCGATTCTTGAAGGGGATAGATTTTTTCTATCACACCTTCAAAAAAAAATAATTATGCAGACTCAGAACGAGCACGGGTAGATTTGTCACCAACTTTTTGGAACATACCCCATTCTACTTGGTCTGGATCTAAGTCAGGGTCAACACCTGCGAATACATCACGGAATAATGTACGAGCACCGTGCCAAATATGACCGAAGAAGAATAATAAAGCGAAACAAGCATGACCGAATGCAAACCAACCACGAGTGCTGGTACGGAATACACCGTCAGAATTCAAGGTTTCAGTATCAAAATCAAAAGGTTGTCCACCTTGAGCTTTACGAGCATAACGTTTAACGTCTAAAGGATCGGTAAATGTTTGACCATCTAATGCACCACCAGCGAAACTAACAGTTATACCACTTTGTTCAACACTAAGTTGAGATTCAGCACGACGGAAAGGAATATCTCCGCGGACAACTCCATCTGCATCTTCTAAAATTACGGGGAAGGTTTCAAAGAAGTTAGGTAAACGACGAACATTTAATTCACGTCCTTCTTTATCTTTAAAGATAGGATGTCCTAACCAACCTTCAGCAATACCGTCACCTTTGTCCATAGCACCAGTACGGAATAGACCACCTTTGGCGGGGCTATTACCGACGTAATCATAGAAAGCTAATTTCTCAGGAATTGCAGCCCATGCTTGAGCTTCAGTTGAACCGTTGGAGATATCTTGTTGTACTCGACGTTGAATTTCTTCTTGATAGTAACCTTGATCCCATTGGTAACGGGTAGGTCCAAATAATTCAACGGGAGTGGTTGCATTTCCATACCACATAGTTCCTGCCACAATAAAAGCAGCGAAGAATACAGCGGCGATACTACTAGAAAGTACGGTTTCAATGTTACCCATCCTTAAGGCTTTATATAATCTTTCGGGGGGACGAACACTGAGATGGAATAAACCAGCAATAATACCAACTGTACCAGCGGCGATATGGTGAGCGACAATACCACCGGGGTTAAATGGGTTAAATCCCGACGGCCCCCATTCGGGTGCAACAGGTTGAATATGTCCCGTTAAACTATAAGCATCTGAGACCCACATTCCAGGCCCCCATAATCCGGTGAGGTGGAATGCACCAAATCCGAAACATAGTAAACCAGATAAGAATAAATGAATACCGAACATTCTAGGTAAATCTAAAGCAGGTTCACCGGTACGTTGATCTGTAAATAATTCTAAGTCCCAGAATACCCAATGCCATACTGCGGCTAAGAATAATAATCCGGATAAGACGATATGTGCGATCGCAACACCTTCAAAAGACCAAAAACCAGGTTCAACACCTGTTTGTCCAGTGATACTCCAACCACCCCAAGAATCTGTCACACCTAAGCGAGACATAAAGGGTAGTACATACATACTCTGCCTCCACATAGGGTTTAAGACAGCATCACTAGGATCAAATATGGCTAATTCGTATAAAGCCATTGATCCCGCCCAGCCTGCTACTAATCCGGTATGCATTAAGTGAACCGCAATTAGACGACCGGGATCGTTAATTAAGACCGTGTGTACACGATACCAAGGTAGTCCCATTGACTACGCTCCTCCTATTTTATTGAATTTTTTTGGCTAAATCTGGCAATAGATATACTCTATTATAACTTTCGAGGGTTTCACTTTCTCAAAATTAGTTATTTGATTGAGTTATCCCTTAAGTATTAATTTTATGTTAAAAATTCTAACTTTTCTTAGAACCAATGACAAGTTATTTGAACTGGGAATTGAGAAACAATCAAAGACCTCAAACTTTCGCAACTAAGATTTTAAATTTAGATTTGCTAATTTTTCGTAGGCTCGATCGATATAACTTTTACCTCTCAAATAGCCTATATTTGCTCCAGGTAGTATATATTGTAAATCATCACAGTTAAAACAATCCTTTAATAATTCAACACTTTTGAGTTGTCTTCGCCAATGAAAAGTTTTTTTCAATTGTAAAGGAATAATTTCCGAGGGTGAAATGGGCAGTAAATGCCTTCCTGAAAATAAAACACCTTGGTGAATAGAAGTATATAATACTTACAATAGAAGATAGCGTTACCATTATAAATAAAACATGGATTTAATTATTCTATTTATCATCCTTAGTACTATAAGTTATATAGTGATTCAAAGGAGTGTTGGAAAAATCACTCAAACGCCAATGTTTCTACTCTGGTTGGTTTTAATGAGTCCTCCTTTAATTTGGATAGCATGGTATTTAGTAAATCCAGATCAAGGTTCGATGC
The DNA here is from genome assembly GCA_011088145.1 of Cyanobacteria bacterium MH1_Bin12. Classification (GTDB taxonomy): domain Bacteria; phylum Cyanobacteriota; class Cyanobacteriia; order Cyanobacteriales; family Cyanobacteriaceae; genus JAALKG01. The sequence continues at coordinate 8,821 of JAALKG010000013.1, forward strand.
CCAAAAGCTTAATTATTATTCCCTTGATTTTTTCCCCTTTACTATATATTTGGTTAATTGAAATCGGCAAACCAAAGAAAAAAAGTAATACTTCTAGTGAAACTAATTCATCTTCGCCACAGGTAAAGAAAGAAAAGATATCAACATCTACTGACAATCTAACCAAAGAAAAAATTAAAACTCCTAATGTGGAAGTACGTCCAATAAATGCAGAAGAGGAAAAAGCTTTAAGAGATTGTTTTCCTTGGGGTGTTTATTATTTACAAAAAATAGATTATTTGCCTCAAGCAATTCTTTGTTTGGGAAAGTTAATGAAACCTCCAGAAGAGGCGTATCCCACGATAAAAGCTAATCTTGAAAAAATTTTTCACGATCGCTTTTTGATTATTTTTCAAGAAACATTACAAGGACAACCTTTTTTTGCATTGGTACCAAATCCTTATTCACAAAACCAAAAACAAAAACAAGAGTCAGAAAAATTAACTCGTCCTTGGATGGCATTGGGATTGTTACTTTTAACTCTAGTCACAACGACTCTAATTGGTGCAATGATTAGTGGTGTAACGGTAGAGGAGTTAGAAAGGACTCCATCACTAATAACAGAAGGTTTACCTTATAGTTTATGTTTAATTGCTATTTTAGGAGTTCACGAGTTAGGACATTATTTATTTGCCGTTTACTATAAAGTTCGTACGACCTTACCTTATTTTATTCCTATTCCTTTCTTTCTAGGTACTTTCGGAGCTTTTATTTCTATTCGTGGGTCAATACCCAATCGTAAAGCAGTCTTTGATATTGGTTTAGCTGGCCCTGTTGCTGGCTTTTTAATTACTTTACCCGTGTTAACTTGGGGTTTAGCTTACTCGGATGTGGTACCAATAGCTGAGAATGTTAGTATGCTTAATTTTCAAGCATTAGATCCTCGATTTTCATTCTTTTTTGCTGTTTTAAGTAAATTAGCGTTGGGTTCTCAATTAGTTGCTGGTCAAGCCATTGCTCTACATCCTGCGGCAATTGCAGGTTATATTGGCTTAATTGTCACTGCTTTAAATTTGATACCTGTAGGTCAATTAGATGGTGGACATATCGTTCATGCGATGTTTGGACAAGGAAAAGCTTTAGTTATTGGGCAAATAACTCGTGTTTTGGTAATTTTATTAGCTTTTGTCAGAGAGGAATTCCTACTCTGGGCAATGATTTTATTATTTATGCCTATTGCTGATCAACCTGCTTTAAACGATGTGACAGAATTGGATGATAAAAGAGATTTTTGTGGTTTACTCGCTTTAGGATTATTGATTACTATTTTATTGCCTTTACCAGGAACTATTGCCCAATGGTTAAATATCTAATGTTAAATTAACTTGTTGAACACAATATTCAACAAGCACAGAAATTATCAATTTAAGGTTCTTTGTGTACTTAATAAAGTTGAATCATGCCAGTTGTAACCATATTGAGTTCGATTAAAAATCAACCAGGAGGCCATTTCATTTGTCGATCGCCTAAAATATGTAAATGGAGATGATTTACAGTTTGTCCACCATCGTTACCATTATTAATAACAACCCGATAACCATTCGTTAAATTTGCTTGTGATGCGACTTTTTTCACTGTTAAAAGTAGATGACCTAATATAGATTGATCTTCATCATCAGCCCCATCAATGGAGGTAATAGGCTTTTTAGGAATAACCAAAATGTGTGTAGGTGCTTGAGGTGCCACATCCTTAAAGGCTAAACATAAATCGTCTTCGTAAACTATATTCGCAGGAATTTCTCCACGAATTATCTTACCAAAAATAGTCTCACTCATAAGTTATTTTGCAATTATTGCTTACCATATTTAATTGCGTGAATTCTATTACAAACAATAGATATTATCTACGTTTATTAATAAATTTTATTGATAATGATCAGCAATCATTTTTCAAAGTAAATTATTCATTTTCATATATCCTAACAGCCAATTAGCGATCGTTGCCCGACGAGTTTGACGAGGTCCAAACTCACCTATTTTATAACCTTTAAAACCCAACTCTTCTTTCAACATTTGTTTATTTTCCTTGGGAATAGAACGAGTCAATTTTACATTAGGAGGTCGCTGGGCAATTAAATCAGGAGGAGAGGGATAAATTTCTTTCCAGTAATCTTCTACTTGGGAAGTATTCCACATTTGAGTATCAACCTCATAACGATAACCAAGATAATACCAAACTAATTGATTAACGGTATTATCATCTAACTTTTCTTCTAATATCTGCCAAATAGTTACCTTGTCCAAAGGTGGTAAATTTTCAAACATACAATTAATATTAATTATCGAAAAAAAATTTTTACTAAAATAAACTATTTTGAGTATACTCTATATCTGTTAGGGACAATATAATTAGTCTTTAAAGCTGTCTAATGATCACTCAATAACTTTAGATAAATTAATTCAATCAATATTCAGAAAAATTTAAAGTTAAGATTTCAAAATATTTGTTAGTCAATTAACTAATTATCCATCTTAGTTTTTACTCAAATTAAAAAAATAAATATGAATATCTTCATATTTTGATACTTAAGAAAAATTATTGGGTATCATTATAGAATAGTACTTAAGTATAAAAAATTTAATCTATAGTTATGAAATTCTTATATAGTCTTATTACCCACAAACTTATTGCCCACAAAGAAGAAAAAGGATTTACTCTGATTGAATTGTTAATAGTGACAAGTTTTATCGGAGTTCTGACTATGATTGCATATCCTAATCTTCTAAGCCAAATCGGAAAAAGTAGGGAAGCGGAGACACAACTTATTATGGGTACTTTGGTACGTGGTCAGCAGGCATTTCATTGGGAAAGAGGAACTTTTACTCATCATCTTCCTATATTAGGTGTTGGATATCGAGAGCAATATCATGAATTTACAGTGGTTTCAGACGATGTAGCTTCTCTGACAGCTACAGAGGATTTACAAAGTTTCGTTAGACATAAAGTTTATGCAAAAAATCCCAGTTTCACTAGTGCGAGAAATTTTGCCATTGGAATTTATGTTGTTAGTGATACCAAATATTCTATAAGTCAATGTCAATCTCTTGCTGTTGGTCTTGACGCCACTGTTGCTACGACTCCTAATACTGCTTGTATAGATGGAATGACAGTGCGATAAAATCACTAATTATTCTATATTATAATTGAATTTTTCTTGATGATAGAAAATAGATAAATCATCTTTAAACCACATATAAATATCTAATTTAACTGGGACGATTACTTGTGTATTTGTTTTACCTTTGTCAAGATAAGAATCTTTGATTCCAGATAAAATATAAGAACATTGACCGTGAGATAAAAGTCTTTTTTTGAATTGCTCAGCTTCTTCGCCTGTTATAACTTTGATAGCTTTAGTATTTAGTTTCTTATAGCCTTTTTTTCCATAATTATCGACTTTTATCTCAGTAGCATTTTTTATTTTTGAGTTATCCTCAAAATCACAATCAAATCTTAAAACTTCAGATTCATTGTCATATTTAACATTTGACATATTTTGTCTAATATAATAAATATTAGACTCCAAGTTTTGAAAACATTTTACAATTTTTTCTTTGTTATTACCCACCTGTTTACACTTATTTTTATCATTTAAACTGTTTTTATAAATGGTGTTAATACCTTGATAAGGTAAATTAGATAATCCAAAACCATCTAATTTATATTCGATTTCTGGTATAATTTGTGATTGTTTTAAATTGTATAAACCATAAAAAAAACCAACAATAGTTAAGCCCAATAACACCTTATAAATGGGATCAATTTTTTTTCTTTTTCTTTTTTCTTAGTTTTATTAGTTAAATTATCTTGAATTTTTTGTTCTATTAAGTGATTATTGTTGGAAATGACTTCTTTCGAGAAAAGATTCCTTCGTAACCTTCTTTTCCACATAGAAACAATTTTTTTTGGTCGTCAGTGTCGATAATATTATCAATTTTACTAGTACAGTACCCTATTAAAATTTCTTCTATTTCATCAGGTTGAAAAAAATCTTGTTCAATCATTGATTTGATAAAAAATAATTAAGATGTTTACATCGAAATAAGAGTTATAAATAAGTTACCCAAAAAATGTAAATAAATTAAACCGCTGCATTTAAATATTATTTTCTTTCTTTAAGAATCCTATTATCTTTTTTACGAAATAATAAATGATTACTTTACTAATTAGTAATTCAATTATTTCTTAAATAGAAAAAATTAAATCAATTTGAAATATTTATATTACAAAATAAAAAATATATTTTAGATATTTCTTGAAAATTAGCATTTAGTTTAACGAAAATTCTTTCTGTTACATTTTTGAACACAATCAATATAACATCAAATAGAATGAATGGAAGTTCTTATTATTTTTTATCTTATAGTTGTGCAGAGAAAAAAATCATCTAACCAGACAATATAACAGATTGTCACTATTTATTATCTAATTTAGATTCACTTTGTCTTTCATGCTTATTCCTTTTTTATGGCAAAATAACGTTAAAGGAATAGATTATAGATATTGAAAAATAATTGTTATGTTACTCAAATCCACTACCCGTCATGTAAGAGTATTTGCTGCAGAAGTTCAAGACAATGAATTAATACCATCTGAACAGGTTTTAACTCTTGATATTGACCCTGATAACGAGTTAAATTGGGAAGAAATTTCACTACAGAAAGTTTATAGTAAGTTTGATGAATTAGTCGAAAACTACAGTGGAGAAGATTTAACTGATTATAATTTACGTCGTATCGGTTCAGATTTAGAACATTTTATTCGTAATTTACTTCTCCAAGGTGAAATTAGTTATAACTTAGATTCTAGAGTCCTCAATTACAGTATGGGTTTACCTCGTGTGGAAAGTCCAGAACCTGAAGGAAAGTATCAACTTTAATAGTAGATAATTGTTAATTAGTCATTCTGTTTTAAAAATAATTATGGATTTGTTTTTACTCACTTTGGGTATTTCTTCGGCTATTTTAATCGTTGGTATTATTATTTATCTTTTAACTCCTCGTCGCTATCAATCTCCAGATTCTGTGGCTAATTCTTATGATGAATGGACTGAAGATGGTATTTTAGAATACTATTGGGGGGAACATATCCATTTAGGTCATTATGGTACACCACCAAAAAATAAAGACTTTCTTCAAGCTAAAGCTGATTTTGTTCATGAAATGGTGCGTTGGGGAGAATTAGATAAATTACCTCAAGGTACTAAGGTGTTAGATGTTGGTTGTGGTATTGGTGGTAGTAGCCGAATTTTAGCTAAAGAATATGGCTTTGATGTCACGGGTATTACGATTAGTCCACAACAAGTACAAAGAGCTAAAGAATTAACTTCTAAAAATTTGTCTGCACATTTTCAGGTAGACGATGCTATGGATATGTCTTTTCCTGAAGGTAGCTTTGACGTCGTCTGGTGTATCGAAGCGGGCCCTCATATGCCTGATAAAGCAGTTTTTGCGAGGGAATTAATGCGAGTTTTAAAACCTGATGGTATTTTAGTGGTAGCAGATTGGAATCAAAGAGACGATCGCATAATACCACTTAATTTTTGGGAAGAGCCTGTCATGAAACAATTACTAGAACAATGGTCACATCCTGAATTTGCTAGTATTGAAGGCTTTGCCGAGTTATTAGAAGCCACAGGATTTGTTAAAGGTAAAGTGACCACTGCCGATTGGAGTCAAGAAACTTTACCCTCATGGATTGATTCTATATGGCAAGGAATTGTCAAACCTAAAGGATTAATTAAATTCGGGTTTGCTGGATTTATTAAATCACTAAGAGAAGTACCAACATTATTATTGATGCGTTTGGCTTTTGGTACAGGTTTATGTCGCTTTGGGATGTTTAAGACGACTCGTGTTGATAATTCTTAAAGAATATACATCTTTGAAATCGAAGTTTTTTAAATCACATGCTGTAAGGACTTTATATATAAAATCCTGACATGCATAGAAAAACAGAATTTTCCATAATTTGTCTATACCTTATTCTCTGGTATTTTAATAGCTTATGAGTTAAAAAATTGCTTTTAAAAAGAATCGAGGTAAGACTAACATTCTTTTCCAGCGATCGGGTTCTTGATATAATCGATATAGCCATTCTAGGTTGTTATTACAGAAGAATTCGGGGGCTCTTTCCTTAACTTCTCCCCAAATATCAAAACTACCTCCGACTCCTATCCAAATAGCATTGGGAGCTAAATGACGATGGTTGGTAATCCATCTTTCTTGGCGAGGTACTCCTAAACCCACTAAAATTAATTTCGGTTGTATCTCTTGAATGCGATCGCACCACGACTGTAATTCTTCTCCTGCCAGATAGCCATGATTATAAATAATATTTATATCAGGTACTTTTTTTTGCCATGCTTGGGCAGCTTTTTCGCTCACTTTGGGTGCACCTCCATAAAAACAAATCGGACAGTCTTTACCGAGACTCCCCAATTTTTCTAACAGAGAAGAGGCCAATTCGATACCTGCAACTCTGGCTTGTTTTTCTCCTCTGCGTCTTAAATAAATGACAATACCTGAACCGTCTGGTACTACTAAGTCAGCTTTTTTGATGATCTGAGCTAATTCGGAATCTTGTTGAGCTGCCATTGCCATTTCAGAATTCATGGTGACAATATGAGTGGAGATTCCTTGATTTAGACGATCGATGATCCAATCTTCATAATTATCACTCAAATGAACTGGTAAATCAAGAACGGGAAAAGTTTTCATTATTTTTATTGCTATTTAATATTATTTGATGATCAATAATTTTTTGCTTATCACCAAAATTTGCTTAAAATCTCGTCTTTTAAAATGAAATATCCGATGATAAATATTTTCTCAAAGAAAAAGCTTGTCTTTTATTATCTAACCTGTGAAATTTTTTTACATAACCAGTTTAGCGACAAATTTATTCAATTACTGAGTCTATTAAATATTGATGTTCCAAAGCGTTATTGGCTAAAGACTCGATTATATTATCTGATAAATTGATTTTATCAAAATAAATTTTTGACCATTGATGGGTAATAGCATTTACTTCTGCGGGTAATTGTCCTAATTCATAACCTTCAATCCCGACTTCTCTCATCAAGTTGGTTACTTTAGGGTCATATGATAAGGCAAAACAAGGACATTTTTCGCTTGCTGCCATAATCAGACTATGAAGACGCATTCCTATCATCATGTCTATTTGTTGCCACAATCCTTTTAATTCCTGAGGGTTTTCAATATAAATAATTTGATAATTAGATGATAACTTGTTCGCTACCTGCTCACATACTGCCTTATCTTGAGACAATTGGAAGGGTACTAAAATTATATGAGCTTGGATTTCTTGTTGGAGTTGAATTAATGCCTGTGATAAAATTTCGATTTTTTCTGGTGTGAGAAGAGAATGCGATCGAAGATTAACTGCTATACGGGGAGATGGTAACAGTTTTAGATCCTCTTTTATTTTACTAGGTAATGCCCAGACTGGATCGGCAGCGATCAGATATTTGATTTTCCAGTTGTCTAATAATTGAGCAGAGGCTTTATCTCTAACGCTAATGCGATCGCATTTTTGTAAGATTTTTTTAGTTAACCAGTTAATTAATGGTGTTTTAATCGGGCCTATACCTTGAGCATAAGCAATGGTTTTTAATCCTTTTAATTGAGCTAAAAACATTAAAAATAAATAATAAAGAGGGCTTTTAATACTGGTAACATCTTGAATCAAACTACCACCACCCCAGATAAATAAATCTTGTTTACCTAACTTTAAAATTTGCTTAATAATATTTTTTCGAGAATCGCAAATAACTCCATAATCAAAACTGGTTTTACTCGGATTTCCTGATAAAACGATGGGTTGAATATTATTGGGTAACCTAGCTAAAATGGCGAGTAAAAGGGCTTCGTCTCCTGCGTTACCTTGTCCATAATAACCACAGATTATTGCTTTATTCATTCGGTTATTGATTATTGATAATAATGCGATCGCTAATCATTTTACCTTGATATATTAAATCTTCATGATTATCTGTATTGAGAGTCACTTTTATTTCATTTTCGCCCTCTGGCAATTCAGATATATAATACCAACTACCATAAATTCTCGTAATTTTTTTGTCGTTAACATATAAGTGAGCATGACCTTGATTAGGAAGACTATTCTGGTTTAAAGTTTCAGGAGAAAAAGTAAAATTAGTCGTCTTAATTTCTAAATTCCAACCTTTGAGAGCATCTGGATCAACCTTAATATCCAAAGTTGGAATCCGAGAATTATCAGAAATATCCAATGATTTATGGCTATGATGATGATCGTGTTCTATCTTATTGACTTCATCGGCAATATTATTCATCTTGATTTCATGACCGTCATGAGGGGATGATTGATGATGTTCAGGATTCGCTTTACCATCACCAACCGAAAAATTTAAACATAAGAATAAAGTAGTGATAAATAATAAAAAAGAACGATGTTGATTAAATCTGTAGACATGTTTTGGTTGATTCATAATTTATCTGAAAATATTCATTCTAGATAAATATTATAATCTTCTATCCCTTGTGATAACCACGACATATCGTCAATGTTAGTTTCTAAAAATATCAAAATTTATCACTTTTGGATTTATTCAACAGATCTTATTTAGCTTCCTTTCTACTCATTTGCTTGTGCAAAATTTAAGATAATTAATAACCTATTTACTTGCAAACTTCTGAGGATATTTCTATGAAAAAACTACCAGAGTTATGCCCTCTAAATCCCTAAAATTTGAGAGACTTGTCTCTGAGAAATGGTATTTTTATTTTAATTACTCATTATTAATTAAGATATTGTTTAAGTAATTCCTTCAGTTTTTTAAGTTGAAAAGTTCCGGTCAATGAACGTACTTGTTGAACAAAGGTCAGTAATTGAGGTCGATCGCTTTCCCATTATTTCAGACTAAGGGATAAATGGTACTTCTGAATTATTCTTAGCTCACGTTTTTGATTTGTAATAAAATGAGATTAATAAAAGGCAAAAGGCATTTAGCTAGAAGATATCAGCTATCAGCTTTTATAAGAATTCAAAGAAGTCCGACAAATTCTTTAGCCGTAATATTTTTTTGGATATATTGAGGATTAGTCGGATTATAAGGACTCATTAATCGATCAAGCATTATAATTCTTGCTTGATCTGATAATATCGGTAAATCGGGATCAAATGCTGTCGCACCTGTCAGGCTACTAGAAAAACCTTTGAAAACAACTATTTCGATTAATTCGTCCCCTTCTTGTGCCTTAACAACCAATACTTCTTGAGAGTTTTCTTGGGTATATTTTTCCAACTGTTCAATAGTAAGAGTCATAATATTATTATTGTTCGATCGCAATTCTACCTTCTTTTATCAAACGAAATACTAAAAAGTAGGTCAAGTAAATCAGATAAACAACTAAGCCAGTCATACCTAAAAATCCTAAAAATCCTGTGGTTGCATTGGGATGAAACCAATCCTTATATTGCCAAGGTGCTTCTAGCCAGACTCGACAAGCTATTTCATCACTCGCTTTTTCAGCAAATGTACAACGAAGAAATGGAATAAATGCGATCGAGCTGATAATACCATAAAAAGTTGTCGCCCAACGCCAAACAGTAACGACGAAACGAATAGGTATTTTGGGTAAATCATGAATCTCATCATTAATATCCGCCCAAAACCAAAGACTTATTACCACTAGAATATGAGCCGCAAACCATGTTAAATATCCAAGTTGCCAAACAGGAATAAATAAATAAATAGCAATCATCATTAAACTAGCAACTCGCCAAAAAATTACTAGTAAACGTTGTATCGAAGCTATTCCTGATTTCATTGCCCAGATAGACAATATCAAGGGCATAATCAAACAAATGAAAACAAATGACTTATAGTTAGTCCAAACTAAAGCTTTTAATAAAGTTTCTTCCATAAAACCGTACAGTTCCAATCGAACACAAAAATAGGTGGGAAAACCCCACCTTATCATACAACTAATAAATAAAAAAAGTACCTAGTCTTCGTAAACACGACATTCGGCTGCATCGGGATTGTCTTCACAATATTGCTCTAAAGAGGTTTTTTTAGGCTCTTTTTCTTTTTGGTGAGAAGCTTCTGCTTGTAATTCTTCTACTGCATCCCATGCCGCAGCACATTCTCCAGAAGTACTATCTGTACTACAGACTTCTCTTGCTTGTTTTAGTTCTTCTTGAATTTTATCTTTGATATCAGTCATAGTGTTTTGATTCCTTTTTATCTTTACTTTAGCTTATAACAGAATTTTACTATTTGTTATGAGGATAAACCCCATTGCTAACATTAAAATTATCTCTTCAGAATTTATTTCGATTTTTATTTTTATGATCAGAGTATCAGCATTGCTCACTGTATCAATTTGGTTGAATTCAAAAATAATGAATCAATATATACAAAGAGGTAAATCTCATTGACAAATATCAATGGTTAAAGCTTTTGACATATGTATTTTACTATTTATTTGATCTAGAAGGATAACAAATTTCTTATTGTGATGATAAGATTATCTAGACGATCGCTTTATCATTTCCAATTTTTTGCTCTGACTCAGTTAGAGGTTGGGTGAGAGGTAAACTTGGATGGACTAAATTTATCGTTGACATTGCGAAGGAGACTAAGGGATTTTCTGCTCTTTTTCCCCAAAATTGAAAGCTACTCCCTTCCCGCCAAAAGATTGCATAAGCGAAAAGCCATCAAGATAGAGAAACATTCAGTAAAAAAGTTACTCAATTATAGAGGGGAAAGGGAGTAAGGGAAATTTTTTAATGGTGAACCGTACTTTTCAAACCTCTTCTTAATAACTAAATCCTTAAAACTTAAGACCTTTTCCATCACGATAGTTAACATTAAACTTTGGACTTTTGAGGTAGTAATTCGTGACAGTAATAATTGCAGGGGAAAGAAGTGGTGTTGGTAAAACGACGATTACTTTGGCTATACTGGCATATCTAAAAAGTCAAAATCAATCTCTACAGTCTTTCAAAGTTGGCCCTGATTATATAGATCCAATGTTCCATTCTACTATCACAGATAAACCTTGTCGTAATCTCGATCCCATTTTAACCTCCCAAGAATATGTTAAATGGTGTTTTGATTATCATACCCAGAGTAGTGAACTCGTCGTTATCGAAGGTGTTATGGGTTTATTTGATGGTGTTCCTACGGATGATTCGCCTTATTATGCCAGTACTGCCTATATTGCTAAGTTACTGAATTTACCTGTAATTTTAATTCTTGATTGTAGTAAATTAAGTATGTCTGTTGGTGCGATCGCATTAGGTTATATTACTCTAGATCCTAATATTCAAATTGTCGGTTTAATCTTAAATAAAGTCGGTAGTAAAAAACATTTAACTTTATTAAAAGCAGGTTTAAAAAACTGTGGTATTCCCATCATCGGTGTTTGGTTTCGACAACAAGAAATAAAACTCCCGTCAAGACATTTGGGTTTAATTCCTACTGAAGAAATAAAAGAACATCAAATTATTTTTCAACAGTTAGCTCAATTAGCTCAAGAAAATATTAATTGGAATTTATTGTTTCCTTACTTAGTTCATAATAGTGAAAAAAAAGTAGATTATTTTTTTCAACCTTCTCAAGAATATAAATTAAAAATAGCGATCGCTAGAGATAAAAGTTTGAATTTCTATTATCAAGATAACTTAGATATTTTAGAAAAATTTGGAGTAGAATTAGTTTTTTTTAGTCCATTAGAAGATGATAAACTGCCAAATAATATTCATGGTCTTTATTTAGGTGGCGGTTTTCCAGAAATTTTTGCCGAAAAATTAGCCAATAATATGCAATTAAAATCAAATATTAAAGAAGCTATTAATAATGGTCTTCCTACTTATGCAGAATGTGGTGGTATGATGTATTTATCCCAAGCTATTATCGACTTTCAAGGACGAGAATGGGCAATGATAGGTGTCTTACCTAATAAGGCAACGATGAGTAAGAAACTTACTTTAGGCTATCGTCAAGCAAAGATTTTAGTTGATAATAAATTCGTCAAAAAAGATTTTAAGTTCTCAGGACATGAATTTCACCATGCAATTAATTCTCACAATTCTAAAACATCAATTATTAGTCTAAAAGATTATTTTACTCACACTCAATTATCTAGTCACGGTTGGCAAATTAAAAATATTTACAGTTCTTATTTACATCTACATTTTGCTAATATAGTTTCTCAAATAGAACAATTTTTACTTGGTTGTTTTGAAAGAATTATTTAATTATCCACAGGATTTGGGATTAATTTAATTGACGAATAATTTCTAAAGGTAAATTATCACTATCAGCAATAAAAGCCACTTCATATATTTTATCTTCAATCATTTGTTGCTCTGGCTTTAACAAAATTTTTAGTAGTGAAAATTGTTCGGGATTTTTTTGACTAGCTTGTTGAAATTTTTTTTCTAATTGTTGTAACCAGCTAGATAAGTCGAGATTTTCATCAGTAATATCAAAACAAAGATGATAATAACCAACGTAATGCTCATCATTAAAAGCATCAGGTGCAGGTTTTGGTTCAGGTATCTGCATTAACTCCAATCGACCTCCTAAACCCTCTAACCAACAGGCAAGAGTGTATCCAGTGGTAAATCTTTCTTTGACTTGAAAGCCTAATAATTCGTAAAAAGCGATCGCTTTAAAAATATCAGCTGTGCGAATAGAGATATGATGAAGCATTAATTATACCCAGTGAGAATTGTTTGCCCTTTCTTAATCAAAATTAAACCACTGCTGTACCTGTTTCTACTCCAAGCCCTATTTTAGTTGTGAGAATTTAGCAAGGTAGGTTTAAATGATTGTGATTATTTCCACTGACGAACCTTCATTTTCCAGAATTTGCAGTATGGAGGCTGGATTCTCACCCACATTTTGAGAACTGTTGATCACACAAAGATCCTTATTTTTTCCATAAGCAACTAGATAAACCTGTTTAGGTTTGATTGTCAATAATGTTCCCGGAGAAATAGTACAAGCCCAATGCGGCACAGTGCGATCGCTCATTCCTTGATTAGATAAATTTGCTTGTCGAGTCGTTTCATCTACTGGGGCAACGTATGCACCGATATCCTCCCACTTCTGTCCCTCAAAAAAATTCATATATCCGGGAGAACAGAAGGCGATATGTGGTGATTCCTTAGGCCCAAGTCCGAGAAAAGCGGAAGCACAAAATATCCCTTGAATCCATTCATCAAATATAGTTAGTTTTTGATATGGGCGAAGGGGAAAGTCTTTACAAAGAAAATGAGGAAATAGATGATTTTGCTGACGAAAGCCCCGTTTCTCTAACATTTTTATCAGTGGTTTCATGTAAAATGCGAATGAACGCATATCTTTGGCTGAAATAGGTTGCCAATTTTCCACATATTCATCAAGATTTACCAAGGAGAGTTCTGAAAAATCAAGGGATTAGTTAACTTTACCTTTCAACAAATCAATCAAATATTTATAACATCCCAGATAGGTGTTTCCAGTGGGAAGCAGATGAGTCGATTGTGGATACCTTTCAAACTCTTCTAATAGTTTGGAACCAACATATTGATTGAGGGTGTTCAAGTCAGGAAAACTAATAACATCCCAACGAGATTCTTCACTTGATTTAGGACTAAATTCTACAGGTAATCCATATAGTCGATATAATCTACTTTTTTCTTCCATTTGCCAATTATTTTCTTTTTCTAAGTAAGAACTGATCAAATCAGAATAACGTAGGGCAATAATTACTTTGGTTGCACGATAACCTTCAGTATAAAGTAGATCGAGGGCTTCATGAATCTCAAAACGAATGCCATCAGGATGAGTATGTTGACGATACCATTTATTTTCCCATCTCCGCCATTGTCTACCTGATTGTAAATGCACTAATACTTTTGTCTGGGGATTCGCTTCAAAAGCACCATGACGATTACATAAATAACTATCGGTTAAAGTTAATGCTTCTATGGTTTGACGACAATGAGGACAACTGATTTGTGAACCAAAAATAGGATAATGTAAGTTGGGATTAGTCATAATCAATTATTGTCAGAGAATCCAACAATTACTTGAGTTTTTTTCATTATAGTTCCCATCTCAAAAAAAAAAGCTTGTGAAGACTAAAAGCGATCGCATTGTTTATGATGAAATTATGATCACGTGTAGCTTTAAACAATTATTAATCTTAGCTCACAGAGAACTCGACTTTGTCACATTAACAATTGAAAATTTTACTTGTCAATTAAAATCTATTCTTTTTTTTTATAATTCATCAAGGGATAAAGTAATTGATTTAACTTCTTTGATATATGCTTTTTAAGAAAGACATATCTAATTTGCCGAAATTAACACTAAAAGCCACATTGACTTTTTCCAAACTTCTGACTAACCATCCCGCACCATCTCGGCTAAAAGATTCGTAGTGATTAAATAATATTGAAAATCTTTGTTCAATATAGGGTTTAACTTGACCACATAATAATACGAGTTTTAATAAAACACCAATGGTTTTGGTTGTTCCCATATTACTAATCATATCCATAAAGACTAAATGATGAGGATTTTTCGTACTATCTACAATCAAATAGTTAAATAATTGACTATAAGTACGCATTTTCAAAAACTCATCTGGCTTAGCATCATTACGTGCTGGATATATATTCTGCATTTTCTCGTAAAGACGCTTGTTGAAACTATGTTTGCCATATTTACCATCAATAGATTGCATTACATATTCATACAAATCATCTTTGAACAATTTATAACTACGAGTATCACTAGTGTGGTTTATAAAATTACGAGATAAATCTTGATAAGAACTACCATTTTTGACTGGTCCAACAAAATGCTTTAAACTTTTACCTAACTCTTTATTACTAAGAAGTGTGGGATTCTCCACAGGCTCAATAATTCTTTGTTTATAATCAATTTCTTGCGCTCCTGTTTGTGCGAGTCTTATTTGATAAGTAACAAATTTAGATAGTTCAGATTCAAATTTACGTTCGATATTATGTTTTACTTGGTGAATTGTTTGTTTTTGCTCACGACTACTATCTGCACTCAAAAGACAATGATCATATAGGTAAGGATAGCGGATAATTAAATTACCTAGAATTTCTTGTTTTTTACCAACGTTAATTTTTCTCTGTTGGCTTTCATCAATTATCATTGACAGACGTTTTAATTGTTTGTAATAGTCTGTTTCAAGAAATTGTCTAACTAATTGAATCATACGAGCACAATAACTTCTACCTTTATGTTTAGTAACTATATTGATAGGAATTAAATCAAACAAGGCAATTAATTGAACGATAAAACCTTGAGTTTGCGTCTGTAATTGCCAAGGATTGATGAGGATGTGACAACAGCGATTTAAAATAGAAGAAAAAGTTTGTTCTGCGAGTGGATGACGAATTATTGTAGTGAGTATGTCTAATACTTTGTGATCATCATAGTGCTTTGCCTGAATGAATAAACGATGAAATCTTCCCACTACCTGTTGTGGATGCTCTGTTTGTACGCATTCTAACAAATGATCATATATATACTGTTCTTCGGCAGTAATATGATAATGATGATGTTGGGGTAGATTGCTAATATTCACAGTTACTCATGATAAGTGGATTATTCAGGTACAAGATAATATTGACATCAAGTTATAACAGTCACCATCAGGTACTACTTTTGGCATATAACTAAAATTTTACTATAAAAAAAATTTTTTTATATCAGCTTAATTACTGATTTTTATCTTTATCTATTTTTTAAGAATTAAGCACTGTTTTTGTGTCATCCGTATTTACACGTAAACAGACTCATGACAAATATATTTTTTTGACTAATATATACGGTGTAAATATTATAAAAGTTATGATCTATTATCTTTGCTGTTTTTTTAATTACCTATTTTGAAAATTAAAATATCGATCGCTTTATTGTGTGTTAAATCAACCAAAAATGTTACCAAATAAATGTTTCAAGAAAACAAACTTCTAATTTTAGTTTGCGATGGTGATGAATTCAAGGCTGTAAATAAGGGTTTTGTTAATAAAAATAACAATATTAATATTCAACCTTTACCCATAGGTATTGAACCAGTAAATAAACTTTTTAATAATAAAAAATATAGTGGAGAAAAAATATTATTAATCGGTTTAGGAGGTAGTTTATCCTCTGATTATAAAGTGGGTGATATCTTAATTTATGAAAGTTGTGGTTATTTTTTAAAAGGAAAATTTATCCAAAAAAATTGCGATCGCTCTTTAAATAATGTACTAAAATCAAAGTTCAATACACCTTTAGTTAAAGGTTTAACCACTGATAAATTAATTGCTTCACCTCAAGACAAATCTCAACTAAACCAAGAATCTAATTGTACAGTTGTGGACATGGAAAGTTATGCAGTTATGAATCACTTTGAATCTGTTGCTGTGGTGAGGATTATTAGTGATAATTTTGATGAATTTTTACCAGATTTAAACTCAGCTATTACCCTTGAAAAAAAGTTAGATAAGCTTAAAATGACGATCGCATTTATAAAAGAACCATTAAAAGCGATAAAGTTAATCAAAAATGCCCTTATTAGTTTGAACAAATTAGAAGAAATAAGTAAACAAATAAGTGAATTAATGGAGAATGGAGAATGGAGAATGGAGAATTAAGAATTTATTTACTATTGTTTCATTTTTGACAATGAATTTAAGATTGGTCTGGCTCACAGAAAAAGCTATAATTCACTCAAGACTAAGGTTTTACCAAATTAAAATATATTAGTGATAATTTTTGACGTTTAATTTTTTTATTGGTTTTAAAGAATGAAAGACAAGCGTAACTTAATATCAGAAGTCATTCAACGTTATCACAATCGAGTTGATTTCTTGAGTATTCGTTTAGAGGAAACCCAAGGAAGCAACATTCTTATTCGTAATGGGCAAATCGAAACCATTAGTGAAAGTACATCCGTCGGAGGACAAATTAGGGCTTGTTATAAAGGTGGATGGGGTTTTGTTACCTTCAATGATTTAACTCAATTATATAATTTGGTCGAAGATGCCGTTGTTACTGCTCGTCTGGTTGGCGATGATGAAACTGTTCTCGCTCCCATTACAGCCATTTCCACAACTTGTGAATTACCTTTAACGGGTACTAATCCTCGTTTTATTCCTCTTGTGGATAAAAAAAAGTTATGCGATCGCTACGATAACATCTTAAAACAATATCACGAACAAATCATAAGTAGTTCTGTCAGTTACAATGACGCTCAGCAAAAAATCATTCTCGGAACATCCGAAGGTACGATGATTGAGCAAAAATGGACAGATAGTGAGATGCGATTTAGTGCCACTGCCAAAAACGGCGACGTGGTGCAAACGGGAAGAGAAACCACAGGCACAAGAAATGGTTATGAAGACTTAGTTGAACTAGATAGACAAGTTGAAAGTGCTGCCAAAAGAGCAATAGAAGCTTTAACCTTACCATCTGTTAAAGGAAATACCTATACAGTGGTGATTGATCCAATTTTGACAGGATTATTTGTTCACGAAGCTTTCGGACATTTATCAGAAGCAGACGTGGCTTATGAAAATCCCGACTTATTAGAAGTAATGACCATGGGGAGCAAATTTAACGAAGAGTTTTTGCAAATTTTTGACGGGGCGAAACCTGAAGGACATCGAGGTAGTTACTATTATGATGATGAAGGTGTACCAGCAACAACAACTCAGTTGATCAAAGATGGTGTTTTAGTGGGGCGTTTACATTCCCGTGAGACAGCAGGTAAGTTGGAAGAAAAACCCACAGGTAATGCCCGTTGCTTAAATTATCATTATCCTCCTATCGTCAGGATGACGAATACATGGATAGCCAGAGGAGAGACACCTGTCGCTGATTTGTTTCAAAATATCGATGAGGGGGTTTATGCAGCTAATTGGTTAGGTGGCATGACTAATGGCGAGATGTTTACTTTCACCGCAGGAGAAGCATGGATGATTCGTAATGGGAAAATCTGTGAACCTGTAAAAAATGTTACTCTTTCAGGAAATGTTTTTAAAACTCTTGCTAATATAGAAGCGATCGGTGATGATTTTTATTGGGATGAATCTGGTGGCTGTGGTAAAGGTGGACAAAGTGGTTTAGCTGTTGGTTGTGGAGGCCCTAGTTTGAGGATAAAAGATGTTGTCGTCGGTGGAGAATAACTTTAGGGGTAATTTAATAATTAATAACTGATGTTACACATAATTAAAATTAATAACATAGAAACACTAATGCTAACGTCCTCCTGAACTAATAGCTATAACGATTCTAGCAAGAGCATTTCTCCCAAACTCCGTGCCTCTGTGTTCAAATTAAGATAAATTTCATGAGTAAAACCAAAACTTTATAAGGGCTTTAGCTTTGACGATTGTCTTTGATAAAATAGTTTAAATTCCTGATTGCGTAACATCAGTGAATAATTTGTTAGAAATAACTATTAAAAGATTTATTTTGTCAATATTTTCTTAATATAATTAAATAAATTATTGTTTGTTTTTACATTGGTATTTTGTGTTTCTACATTGGTATTTTGGTATAACAACATCCGTGACTCAATCTCCTGCCAAATCTTAGTAGAACATCGATTAGCCGCTTTGTTACAATCAACCATTAATAAATTACCATAAAAATATTTATCTAACGTCTTAATTTCTTGCCCAGATAAGTCAATCATTTCCGAAGTGAGATGAAATGAAGTTAACCAAAAATTAATTAGCTTTTTTGCCCAACTTTGATATTGCTCAATTTTTTCTTTTTCGGGACAGTTTTTGTCGGGTATTTCGCTTTTAAATTGCTCTAGAACAGAAATTATCTGTTTAAAATCAATATCCTGATAAATAGTAAATTTTTGTGACCATTGAGCATAATCACTAAAATTATTGATAATTCTCTTGGCGTAGGCGAGGGCATTGGCGAGGGCATTGGCGTAGGCGTAGGCGAGGGCGTTGGCGTTGGCGTAGGCTAAAGAAATTGCTCGTTTACCAATAGCTTGAATATCTCCTTCAGTTATTTCTTGACCAGCTTTATTCAATAAAGGAATACCCTTTTCTCCTAAAAGTTTACCCAAGCCTCTAGCCATACCCTGACTAATGGCATCAATGATATTCGAGTCCATATTGCTTGCTAATAAAAGATAGCATTTCGTATTCTGTCATGATTTAAAGAGTTAAGGTGATTATATTTTAGCTCGATTTAATTTATGAAAAAATACTAAATAGGGACTTGCTTCAAAAAAGAATAAGAATGCTTCGTCAAGTTTAAGTTGACGGGCAAAGGTTAAAATATTACAATCTGTTCTTCTCCACAATCTCAACGATCAATTTAGTGCATCCAAGCTTATTATTAAACTTTTATCCGTTATGAGTAAACCCAAAAATTTATTTAACAATCTTCCTCATTTGGTTATCGGTGAAGACTTTAAAACTTTATTTGATCACCAAAATGTCGTCATTAAAAGAATCGTTAGTAGTTGTAAACCTGACACGATTACTTATAATCAGTCTGAAGATGAATGGGTTTTGTTAATCTCAGGGTTTGCAAAGTTGAAAATGAATAAGGAGGTGATTTCCTTAAAAGCTGGAGATTATCTTTTTATTCCTGCACAAACTTCTCATCAAGTGGTCGAAACATCCACTAATTGCATTTGGTTGGCTATACATATTTATTGATAATGCTAAGAAGATGTAGAAGAATTACTTAGGACGTTTACATGAAACAAAGTACCAGAATTATATCCCTCAAATTTGAAGGACTTGTATTTAATAACTGATGTTTTCATTTCCCCCAAATCACCTTAATTAATTTTATGTACTTCTCAATTGTGAGAACAGCTTCGTGTATTGCTCCCAAAGTTATGACTTGGATTGACTTAGGTTAAGATAAATTACTATCAAGTCATAGTCATAATTTTATTTAAGATGTGGAAATTATTAATCAGCTTACTAATTGGGTTTTGTTTATTCATCACCCCTTTAAAAGCTGAACAGATGAATATTAATTCGCTGACAGAAGCTCAAATACAACGAGGACAAGATCTGACTAATTTAGCTATTGAAGCGACTCAAAAAGCCGATTTTTCTAGGGCAGAGAAATACTGGAGTGAATTAATTGAAGAATTTCCCACTAATCCTGCAATGTGGAGTAATCGTGGTAATGCTAGAGTAAGTCAAAATAAGTTAAATGAAGCGATTTCTGATTATAACCAATCCGTTGAACTTGCACCTAATGTATCTGATCCTTATTTGAATCGGGGTGTAGCTTATGAAGGTTTAGGTGAGTACCAAAAAGCGATCGCAGATTATCAAAAAGTAATAGAATTAGATCCTAACGATGCGATGGCTTACAATAATATTGGTAATGCCAATATGAGTTTAAACAAGTGGGACAAAGCTCTTGAATATTATCATCGAGCATCTCAAATTGCTCCTAATTTTGCTTTTGCTAGAGCAAATGAATCTTTAGCTTTATATCAACTGGGAAAAAAAGACGAAGCCTTGAAACTCATGAAAAATCTGGTTCGTAAATATCCCATGTTTCCCGATATGCGTGCTGCTTTAACCGCTGTTTTA
The DNA here is from genome assembly GCA_011088145.1 of Cyanobacteria bacterium MH1_Bin12. Lineage (GTDB taxonomy): Bacteria > Cyanobacteriota > Cyanobacteriia > Cyanobacteriales > Cyanobacteriaceae > JAALKG01. Next base: position 29,483 of record JAALKG010000013.1, read on the forward strand.
TGGGAAAAAGGAAATCAAGGAGAAGCGGAAAGTAATTGGGTAGCAACCATCGGAATTGATAGTCGTTATAAAGATGTAAAGTGGCTCAAAGAAGTTAGACATTGGCCACCTTCTATGATTCTTGCATTGGAAAAATTCTTGACTTTAGAAAACAACTAAGATTTCCAGTTTATATTTTTGAGTAAGCATAATAATATAACAACAAAAAAATAACTCAAACAAAACCTCAAAAACAATTGTTTAGGGAATGTTTGAGTAAGAGTTTACTTGTTATAAATATTCACCGTAGGGATGTACAACTTTATATCCTTACTTTTTTTTGCTAAAACACTTGAAATAAATAAAGAAATAAACTATAATGGATAACCGTGACAAACAAGACTCGGTAGCTCAGTTGGTTAGAGCGGGGGACTCATAAGCCCTAGGTCGGCAGTTCAAATCTGCCTCGAGTCATTAGGAAAAGGGTTCGCCAGACCCTCCTTCAGGGTTTGGCGAAAATGCCGAAAATACGATATATAAGGCAATCCAACCGTTATTGGATATTCATTTTTAATTTTCTTGAACTTTTTAAAGGGGTTAGGCTCTTCGAGCAATTCCTGTTCTATAGCCCAATCGTAGCAAGCGGATAGCCGTACTAAATTGCGTCTGGCTTGTTCTTGACTATTATGTTCAACCAGCCAAGAGCGAATGTTTTTCGGGGATTTAATGACCGCTTCGGGCATCTCCTTTAATTTATTCTCAGTAGTTACGTAATTATGATGAGAACTAGGTTTAATTAGTTTCGATTTAAACTATTTAAATTGTTGGAAAATCTCCAACATTGATTGTTGTTCGTTTTCTGGTGCAGTTTCTAGCCGATATTTGTCAAGAGTAAAATCAAATCTTTCATAAATATAGTCAGACTGCATAATCGAAGCCTTAGCTAGTGCTATGTCCCTATTTTTGGCAGTATCCGATAAGCCCAAAATTAAATATTTTCTTTTGCCATTAAACCAATTACGAGGAAGACTCAATCTCAACATACCTCGATGAGATTGGACTGTAACAGTACCTTTTTTAGCACGTGCCATTACTCTATTAGTTCTAATAATTGTTCATAAACTGCTAACAATTGCTCATTGGACATGGAACTAAGAGATTTATTGTTAGTTATCTGACTAAAATGCTCTCTAGAAATAGTTGAACTATTACGAATACCAAAAATAAAATCTAGCAATTTTGTCCTTTCGTCTTCGTCAATAGTGGGAGTGTTTTTGCAATAAGGTTCAGGACTTAGAACTAAATTATTTGTCATGGTCTCTTGATTTTCGCTTTTTTCTTCAACTGCTACCTTTTTGGCTACTCCTCTTGATTCATCTTGATTATGAGATTTTTCTGACTTAGCTTTTTTTCTTTGTAGGGGGGGGGGGTGTATTTTTTTTTCCCCCCCTTTAGTTATTGTGTCACTATGAGAATACTTCTCAATAAAGTCAACCCAACGACGAGGATTATTTTTACTTCTGGCACGACTAACCAGCCCTCGATCACACAGATAATCAAGCACCTTATAGAGGTTTTTACCTAAAACCAATTGTTCATTAATTTCGCCATATTCAAGATGTTTGCCGCTGCTTAAAAGGTCAAGGACTAGATCACCTTCTTGACTTTTTTTGTTTTTGGGATCGTCACAATCGAAATGAAACTCAAAGATACTTTTCTCTGACCATGTATCACGAGGATTGATCGATAATTCGTATTTAGCTGGTTCACCTTCTCTAGGCTGTAAGTCAAGCCAACGAACATTGGTATTATCAACCAAATTATTTGAACCATTGCTTAACTCTTCTGCCCCACCAGAAAGCTGTGCTATCCCCCAAGGAACTGCGGTAATTCTCATACTTCCTGCCACTCTTCCTAGTCCTTTAGCTTCACTATTTTTGTTTTGGTGGTGAATCAAAATAGAGGCACTGTTATATTTACCAAACAAATCTTTGAGCTTGTAAGCTTGTTTGGCATATTCGGCGGAATTTTCACTAACTCCTGTGTCTAAACTAATCGATGTGAGTGAATCGATGACGACTAAATCAGGGCGAAAATCTTCTAATTGTTCTTCTAGCTCTTTGAGGTTGTATAAATCCAGACTGGTTAAGATTCTGAATTTTTCATTGATATTGGGTAGTAAATCAAATCCTCTTGACTGAATGCGTCGGGCAAAATCTCTTGGTGGTTCATCGCTACAAACGTACAGAACCTTACCCTATTTGACTTGTTGATTGAGAAATTGACCACCGCTAACCACGCTATAGGCTAAATCGCTGGCTAACAAACTTTTACCGCATTTTGGAGCAGCACATAACAATAACATTGAACTTTTAGGCAAAAAAGATGGAATTAACCAGTCTTCTCCTTGATTACCCAAATTCATAAATTCGTCAAAGGAAAAAATCGTTTTTGCTGGTTTTTCTTCTTGTTGCTGAAGTTTTGAGCTTAATCTCTGGAAATCGTAACTACTCAACGAATAACGCCCGCAAATTTTTTGTTTGAGTTCAATCTGTTTAATGGGGTCATCTTCTTGAGCATAATACTTTAAATCTAATTTTAATCTGTCTCCCCTGATTTCTCGTCTCAATACTCTTAAGATTTTATTCTCCCAAGCCGATTCAGAGAATCTAGTCTGTTTTCTGATTTTTTCAAGTTCGGTATATTGCTTAATTTCATTATTCTCGTTAAGCAAGATTTCTTTAGCTTTTTGAACAGCCTGTAACTGTTTCTCTTCCTCTGTGGGGGGTGCTTGGCAAGATAGATAGTCAGAAATTAAAGCGTAACCAAAATACTTAATTTTTTCCTCAATATCGTTAACTAATTTTTGAGTAGATTTATTTTTGTTCCCTTGAAGATATTCGACAAAATCATCTCCTTTTTGAGCTTCTGGTAAGATAAATTTAATAGGTAAAATTAACAGAACAAATCCTTTTTGATAAGCGATTTCTTGAAAAAACTTGGCTTTTTTTAGTCCTTGTTCATCCTCATCAGCTAAATAGATTGCACCTCGAATCATATTTAATTCAAGAATATCGATCGCTCTTTCTACAAAATCTTGATTTAAACTTTTTGCCCCTAAAACACAAGTGGAAATGATGCCTTTCGCGGTAGTCCCCCAGATGTAAGGATAAAAAGATAAAATCTCAAAGAAAGCTTTATTT
>JAALKG010000157.1 GCA_011088145.1 Cyanobacteria bacterium MH1_Bin12
TCTCTCATCTGTTATCACCTTTGATACTACATACTGAAGTGCGAGAACAGGGATTAATTGTGGTAATGGTTTTAACAATGATAATGGTGCCATTGTAATTGATGTGGGGGATATTCCCAAAGCAACAGGACAAGGAATACCCACTAATTCCTATGGTTTTGTTCGTTTTCGTGTAAATGTTGATTAAATACGATTAATATTCCCACCAGTAAGCTTTTCGGTCATACTGGGGGATTTTAACCTAACCCATGTAATATCAGTTAAGTTTTTTTTAAATTAAGTTCGATCTTCGATTACTTTATCAATTAAACCGTATTCTTTTGCTTCCTGAGCAGACATAAAAAAATCTCTATCAGTATCTTTTTCAATTTTTTCTATGGGTTGACCTGTATGATAAGCCATCATCCCATTTAAATCTCGTTTAATACGTAGGATTTCGTTGGCTTCAATTTCAATATCTGTCGCTTGACGACGACCTTGAACTCCACCTAAAGGTTGGTGTATCATGATGCGAGAATGAGGTAATGCTAGACGTTTACCTTTACTTCCCGCAGTCAGTAAAAATGCACCCATGGAAGCTGCTAAACCAACACAAATGGTAACCACTTCTGATTTAATGTGTTGCATGGTATCGTAAATTGCTAAACCAGCAGTAACCGAACCTCCAGGAGAGTTGATGTATAGGTAAATGGGTTTACTGTTATCTTCGGAATCTAGATATAACATTACCGCAATAATTTGGTTGGCAATACCATCGTTTACCCCTCTACCTAAAAAGATAATTCTTTCACGATAAAGACGATCGTAAATATTTACCCAATCGCTATAAGCTTGACCTGGCATTTGATATGGAACTTTTGGTACTCCAATAGGCATTTTAATGATCTCCTCAAATGGTATATATTCTTTCGTTGATGGTAAATTTTTCTAACCTTAACAAGGTTAATTTATCGACACTTGTTCGGTTTCTACTTTCAAGATTATGAAAAGAAACAATTAATTTTTGATTGTCAATTACTATGATTAGCTGACGGCAGAAACAGGGACAGGTAATTGTTTAGTATTTTCTAAAATTTTATCAATTAAACCATATTCTTTAGCCTGTTCAGGATTTAAATAGAACATGCGATCGGTATCTTTCTCAATTCTTTCTGGGGTTTGTCCTGTTTTCTCCGCCAAGATGTTAATCATCATTTTTTTGTTGGCAATAACTTCTCTGGCTCGAATTTGAATATCTGTGGCTTGTCCCTGTGCTCCTTGTCTAGCTTGGTTGAGAATAATTGTTGCATGGGGTAAACTAGCTCGACACCCTTTGGTTCCAGATGCGAGAATCATTGCCGCTGTGCCCATTGCTTGTCCTAGACAAATAGTATGTACGGGAGGCTTAATATAACTCATGGTATCGCAAATAGCAAACGCTTCTGTCTCAAAACCGATCGCATCTCCACCGTACCATGATGTACCTGTCGAATTAATATAAAGGTAAATTGGCTTATCAGGATCATCAAATTGCAAAAATAACAATTGAGCAATAATCAATTCTGTTACATCTACCCCTAATTGATCTTTATATTCATCAGAAGACACAAGGGGTAAACCCAAATAGACAATTCTTTCTTTTAATAGTAAAGATGGTAGGTCTGGTGGTGGTGTACGATAGGAAGCATCTCCTCTATAAGGTGCTTGTACCGCTTGAATTGGTGAATTCATCTTGTATCCTCAATCAGCTTATTTCTTTCTTATTCTGATTGTGACATAATCTCGCTGTTCTGTGCATTTACGGATGCTTCTACTTTTTCTTTTTTTTATCATTTCAATATAGTTCACAATTACTAACCAGATCGAATAAAGGTTAAAAGTTTATTCTCAATTACTTACAGCGATCGACTGAGAAATGATATATTATTTTCTGTAAAGTTATATTAAATTATCCTGATTTAGGTAAAATAAAAATGAGTTTTGAAATTCCAGAGTCAATTAAAATAGGGTCACAATTTCTTCATCCTCTGTTGATGATGTTCTTGTTCGGTCTGTCTTTTTATGCTTTATATTTAGGAATTAAAATAAAACGTACTCGTCAAGCAGATAAAGAAACTAGAAAAGAATTAATCAAAGGTAATTTTAAAGAACGTCACTATCAAGTTGGCTCTATTTTTTTGGCATTAGTTGTTTTGGGTACAGTTGGAGCTATGACTGTCACTTATATTAATAATGGTAAACTATTTGTTGGTCCCCATTTGATAGCTGGTTTGGGCATGATGTCAATGGTGGCAATATCGACTTCTGCTGTGCCTTATATGCAAAAAGGCAACAAATTTGCTAGATTGGTTCATGTTGGCTTGAATATGAATATGTTGTTGATCTTTGCTTGGCAAGCAGTTACAGGAATACAAATTCTTCTAAAGATTATTAGTAAATTATAGAATTTTGTTAACATTTGTGGTGCAGGCTGGAAGTCAGCACTACATCATTTATGTCAAACTTCAATGGGCAAAGAAAGAGCAATGATGAATTTTTAATGAACCCTTATCAAAGATATTTCCGTTGTTGAATCCTCTGATTTCAGGCAAAGTTTAAACTTATTACTAATGAAACCTCCCCTTCACAAGCTAATTAATCGCTTTTTCACCAAGCCCTAATTATCTTTTAGCTCCTTGTTTTTCAATATTTGTCACTATCTTGCAAAAAAACTTATCAAAAAAATAGTTCATTAAAACTAATTTCTTTGCTAATCTCTAAAATATAGTCTCTTTAACTATACTTTGAAAATCGTAAGTAAAAATACTCATGGCAAAACAATTTAAATTATTAGCTCAAAGTCAAGTCATTCCAACAGCATTACATACAGAAATGGAACGATCGTACTTAGAGTATGCTATGAGTGTAATTGTCGGTAGGGCATTGCCAGACATCAGAGATGGCTTAAAACCAGTACATCGTCGCATATTGTATGCTATGTATGAGTTAGGTTTGAGTCCCGATCGTCCTTTTCGTAAATGTGCAAGGGTTGTGGGGGATGTGTTAGGTAAATATCATCCTCACGGCGATCAATCTGTCTATGATGCAATGGTAAGGTTAGTACAAGACTTTTCGAGTCGTTATCCTTTGCTTTCAGGACATGGTAATTTTGGTAGTGTTGATAACGATCCTGCGGCGGCAATGCGTTATACTGAATCACGTTTAGCACAGGTTTCTTTTGAAGCTTTACTAGATGAGGTTAACGAGTCCACAGTTGATTTTACGAACAATTTTGATAATTCGCAACAAGAGCCTGTAGTTTTACCCGCAAAGCTGCCTATTCTGCTGTTAAATGGCTGTTCTGGTATTGCGGTGGGTATGGCGACTAATATTCCTCCCCATAATCTTGGTGAAGTTGTTGATGGTTTAATTGCTTTAATTGATAAACCCGATTTAACAGATGAAAAGTTAATTAAATTAATTCCTGGGCCTGATTTTCCGACAGGGGGTGAGATTATTGAGTTAGAAGGCATTCAAGATGCTTATTTGACAGGTAAGGGTATCGTGAAAGTTAGAGGGGTAGCGACGATTGAAAAATTACGTTCGCAAAAAAAACGAAGTCGGGAAAAGACGACTATTATTATTAATGAGTTACCGTTTCAAGTTAATAAGGCTGGTTGGATTGAAAAAGTTGCGAATTTAGTTAATCAAGGCAAAATTAACGATATTGCTGATATTCGGGATGAAAGCGATCGAGATGGTATTAGAGTAGTTATTGAGTTAAAAAAGAATAGTCAACCTAAATTAGTTCTACAACAACTTTATAAGCAAACTGTTTTACAGAATAATTTTGGCATTATCATGTTAAGTCTGGTTGATAATAAGCCTTGCCAATTGCCTTTAAAGGATTTATTACAAGAATTTATCAGTTTTAGAGAAGAAACTTTAACTAGACAGTTTAATTATGAATTAGTCGAAAAACAAGAACGCTTACATCTGGTGAAAGGCTTGTTAATTGCCTTAGAAAAAATCAAAAAGGTAATTAATATCCTCAGTGATTCCCCTGATGGTACAACTGCCAAACAAACTTTACAAACTCAGCTGAAAATATCTGAAATTCAAGCAAATTCGATTTTAGGAATGCCTCTGAGAAGAATTACTGGATTAGAAAAACAAAAATTAGCACAGGAAAAAGAAGAGTTAGAAGCTAGAATTGTTCAATTGGAAATTCTTTTGGGGGATAGAAAAGAGTTATTGAAAGCCTTAAAGAAAGAATTAAGAGGTTTTAAACGTAAATTTGGCGATCGCAGAAGGACAAAAATCATTCAAACTACAAAGGTTGAAAAGGTTGCGAAGACGAAGGTTAAGTCAACTCAAAGTAACAGTAGTAAAAGTACCAAAACGAAAGTTCAACCAGCACAAACAGATAGTCAGTTACCTTTGATTATCCCTGATAAAATGCCTGAAAATGCCATCGTTCAAATTACTGAGCAGGATAAAATTTTTTGGCGAGAACTGGAAACTATCTCCGATGTACCTGTAATTAAAAGTAATACTGATTTAGTTACTTATCAACAAATTACGAATCCAGAACAAAAACAAATTACGATCTTTTTCAGTAGTGGTAAGGCTTATCCTTTAGCAATTGATAAAATACCTGCTTATCCTACTAAAGATAACATCGATCGCTTAGTTTCTAATAGTGCTACCCACAATGATTCACAAGCAATTGACTATCTCAGTTTAGAAACAACCAATACACCATCAGGTTTAATTTTAATTACTGAAGGGGGTTATTTGAAACGTATTAATGTCAAAGAATTAGATGGTTTAGGTAATCGAGGTTTTCAATTAATTAAACTCAAACCAAAAGATGCTCTCAGCTGTGTGTTACCAATTGAAGAAGATGCAGAAATTGCGATCGCAACTAGTGGAGGTAGAATATTACGCTATGAGGTAACAGATGATAAAATTCCGATGATGGGTAAATCAGCACAAGGCAACGTGGGGATTAAATTGAGATACGGAGAACAACTTATTGGTTGTCAAGTTGTTGAAAATACAAGTATTCTTTTATTAATTTCTCAATTAGGTTATGGCAAATTATTATCCATCAATAGTATTAGAAAAAATAGAATAGGAGAAATTGGTAACCAAGCCTTTCGATTTAAAAATAAGGAAGATAAATTAATCCAAATATTATCAGTTAATTCCACGGATAAAGTGATAACTCAGACGAATACAAATCGACGTAATATCATCGATTTGAGTAAATTATCTGTAACTAATAATAATGAAAAACAAATCGTCAAATTAGATAAAGAAGACCAAATTTCTTTAATTGTTAAATGGTGGGGAAAAAATAAATAATATTTTTATCTGTGTTCCTTGAGAAGACCCAGGGCTATGCCCATGGGATGAATCACGGT
>JAALKG010000014.1 GCA_011088145.1 Cyanobacteria bacterium MH1_Bin12
CCTCTAGATTTCTTAGGAATCCCGCGTCTCCGACGCTGGGAGGATGTCAATATTTTGAGTACTTTTTCTTCGTTGTTATTAACTAGTTTTTTTGATAATCAATTACAAGCAAGTCAGGGTCAATTACAAATCTTACAATCACAATTATCTGAAACAAATTCTAGTGCCAAAATCCAAGAATTATATCAAAATATAAAAAATAAATATAATATCTTTGCTGAAAATCAGGAGTTATTGAAGGCACTAGAACAAGAAAGTCAAAACTCACCTAATAACATTAATCTAAATCAAAATAGTGAAGATTTACTACAAAATTTTAATAATGAATATAGTCACTTATTTAGAGAAATACAAAAGTTAGAACAACAATTACCCAATGATAAAAAAACTGAAGTTAATAATTTAATTTACCAACTAGAAGGGGAAGATATTAATCTTAAAGCGATCGCAAATTTATTTCAAGATGGAGAATTAAATCAGGAGGAAATTTGTGAAAATATTCAAATACCTCTTCAAGTTTTTCCTGATAACAGTAGTCCCGATTGTGGTCAATTTGATGCTAAAACTTACACTGCATTCGCAGAATTTTTAACACAACAAAATCAGTTAATTCAAGAAAAGCTAGGAGCCTTAGACAGTTTAATTACCCAATTGAATACTGAGAATACTCCTGCTGATAATGTAACTTCAACAGAAAATGAAAGTCCGATTAGTTCTCCAACACCTTCAATTACAGATAATAATAATAATGACGAAAATAAGTTACCAGTGTTATTAGGTATGATGGGTTTTCTTCTCGGATTAGTCAGTATTTGTTTTGCTCTCATGAATTATTTACAGATCAAAAAACTTGTTAGTAATCGTCAAAAAAATATTAACGATGCTGAACAAAATCAAGCAAAAATTCAAGATTTGGAAAATAGAATTCGAAATTATAGCCAACAAATCGACACATTGAATAATCGGATATATGATTTAAAAAGTTCCTTTGATACCCAATCATTACAGTTAAGAAAATTAGAATCTCAAAGTCAACAGAGTAATATTCGTCCTCAAAATAATCCCCAATATACCTCTAAAACAAATTTTAATCCTTCTAATTCTGGTAATCCATCCGTTGAAAAATTACCGACAACTCCTCCTGTCTCAAATTCAGAAAATATTCGTTTAGCTAAACAATATCAAGAAAATCCTGCGAGTTTTTTACAAAATGCTATTCAGGTAGGAATGACAAAAGAGACAACAAATCAGATTTTAGGAGGTGTGTGGGAGCAAATTTTTCTTGAACCAAATAGACGTGGAGAATATTTTATTGTTACGAGTAATAGTGGTGAACTTTATTTATTTTTAGATCCTAATTCTAGATTTAATCCTCAAATTTTAAGTATTATCAATAAATCTAATTTGTTTGTTTGTGATGGAAATTTAGGTCAAAGTCGCAAGGGAGCTGAAATTACGATTGAAAAACCAGCAACAGTCAAAAAAGTAGGACAAAATTGGATATTACAAGAATCAGGACGGATTAATTTAGAATATTAAAGATTCTGTATGTGAAGTAAAAGTCATGTTGAATTATTGATTGTTAATTGTTTAATTTCTAGATCATGGTTTTTAAGCAACAAGGATTGGGAACAGTTTTAGTTTAAAAAATGAATTTGACCAGACCATAAATGTCTATTTTAAGTTTCGTAACAAAATCGATTAAAATTAATAAATAGTTACCTTAAAAATAAGTTATTGATTGTGTCAATTACGAATATTAAATTCAACTCTATTGAAGAAGCCTTAGCAGATATAAAAGCAGGACGTGCAGTAGTAGTCGTAGATGATGAGAATAGAGAAAATGAAGGGGATGTAGTCTGTGCAGCACAATTTGCCACTCCAGATATGATTAATTTCATGGCAGTGGATGCCAGAGGCTTGATTTGTTTAGCTATGACAGGAGAAAGATTAGACGAGTTGGATTTGCCTTTAATGGTGACAAACAATACCGATAGTAACCAAACGGCTTTTACCGTTAGTATTGATGCAGCAAAACACCTCGGTGTAACTACTGGTATTTCAGCTGACGATCGAGCAAAAACGATTCAAGTAGCTATCAATCCTACCACTAAACCTGAAGATTTAGCACGCCCAGGACATATTTTTCCTTTACGGGCAAAAGAAGGAGGAGTTTTAAAAAGAGCAGGACATACCGAAGCAGCAGTGGACTTATCCCGTTTAGCGGGTTTATATCCTTCTGGGGTTATTTGTGAGATACAAAATCCAGACGGCAGTATGGCACGTCTACCTCAGTTATCTGAATATGCTAATACTCATGACTTGAAGTTGATTAGCATTGCGGATTTGATTAGTTATCGTCTTAAATATGATGGTTTTGTCCATCGTGAAAGTATTTGTAATTTTCCTAGTCAATTTGGGGATTTTAAAATTTATGCCTATCGTAATGCCTTAAATAATACCGAACATATTGCGATCGTCAAAGGGGACATCAAAGATTTTTCGGCTCATCCTGTTATGGTCAGAATGCACTCAGAATGTTTGACAGGAGATGCTTTAGGTTCACTACGTTGTGATTGTCGTTTACAACTCCACGCTGCCTTGAAAATGATTGAAAATGCCGGTTTAGGAGTAGTTGTATATTTGCGTCAAGAAGGAAGAGGTATTGGCTTGATTAATAAACTCAAAGCTTATACCTTACAAGACAAGGGTTTTGATACCGTAGAAGCTAATGAAAAATTAGGTTTTGCCGCAGATTTGCGAGATTACGGTATGGGTGCACAGATGTTGAGTGATTTGGGAATTCATCAGATTCGTTTGATTACTAATAATCCTCGCAAAATTGCTGGTTTAAAGGGTTATGGTATTGAAATTGTGGAACGTTTACCTTTGTTTATTGAAGCAAACGATTATAATTCCAACTATTTAGCGACTAAAGCCGAAAAACTAGGTCATTTATTCTTACAAAGTTATCTTTGTACCATTGCCATTACTTGGAAAAATCCGATTATGTCAGCAACCCAGAGATATGAAAAATTAGAAAATGTACGCAATTTAGCCCGTCGTAATAACTTATTACTACAAGAAGAAACTAGACCAGTTGCGATCGCATTATTTGGACAACCAGCCATGATTTTTCATCTAGGATTTGATAAACCAAACTTAATTAAATCCCATTGGTATCAAAATACAAATCATCCTTATTTAAATGCTAACGTAGAAATTCTCGAACAAATAATTAATTGGCAGGATTTAGAATCTTTACAGTTTTTGATTGCTGATGGTGAAGATCCCATGTTAGGTTTACAAGTTAGATTAGAAAGAGAAGAAGTAGCCCATGATACCGGCATTAAAATTCTTAAAAACAATTTAGAAACTCAAACTATTTATGTTTATTCATCTAATCGATAGTTATGAATTATCAGACTTTAGTTAATATTTCTATAAAAAAATACCATAATTGTACCTCCTAAATCACCAAAATTTGAGAGAATTACTTATTTTTTAAAACTGGTATTTTCATTTCCCCAAATCCCCTTAGTTGATCTTCAACTTTAAAAGAATTTAAACACCTCATTGTCATTGAAAATAACCTGAATTCATGAAAAAATTTTTACAACAAGTCTTTGCTAGTACGATTGGTAGTTTTGCAGGATTATTATTATTTTTTATTGTCACTAGTGGAGGATTTTTTGTATTATTGATTGCTTTATTAATGTCTAATACTACTCCCAAAATTGAAAATCAATCTGCTCTTGTTCTCAATCTTACAAGTCAAATAAGTGATTATCAAAAAGAGATAAATCTAACATCATTAGTCAGTGAAAATAATAATATATTAACTCTTCGAGAAATAACTTCTGCTATTAATAAAGCCGCAGAAGATAGTCGTATAGTTGCTTTATATTTGGATGGTAGTCAAGGTAGTATTAACTCAGGATATGGAACTTTAACTGAAATTAGAGATGCTTTAGCGAATTTTCAGAACAGTGGCAAAAAAATTATTGCTTATAATGTTTCCGCAGGAGAAAAAGATTATTTTTTAACTTCTATTGCCGATGAAATTAGTCTAAATCCCATGGGAATGATGGAAATGAATGGTTTAGCTAGTTCTCAATTATTTTTTGCTAATGCTTTCCAAAAGTATGGTATTGGTGTACAAATAATTAGAGTAGGAAAATATAAGTCTGCGATCGAACCTTTTATTCGTAGTGACTATAGTCCTGAGAGTAAAATACAAACCACAGAATTATTAACAGATATTTGGAATTCATTTTTAGAAAATACAGCTAAAAATCGTTCTATTGAAACTAATAATATTAACAATATTGCCAATAATCAGGGTATTATATCCAGTAAAAAAGCCCAAGAATTAAAACTAATTGATAAAGTTAGTTATCAAGATGAAATTGTAGAGAGATTGAAAACAATTACTAATAATGAAACCAAAGATTCTTTTCGTCAAATTGATATTAAAACTTATTTAAAAGCGAGTCCTATTTCAGAAGATTATCAAAATAATCAAATTGCAGTTCTTTATGTTGAAGGTGCTATTGTTGATGGTGAAGGAGAAGTTGGACAAGTTGGTAGTAGTCGTTATATTAAAGAAATTAGAAAAATACGTCAAGATAAAAATATTAAAGGTGTTGTCGCTAGAATAAATAGTCCAGGTGGTAGTGCGGTAGCTTCTGAGTTGATATTAAGAGAGTTACAATTAACTGCCCAAGCAAAACCTGTGGTGGTATCAATGGGAGATGTTGCTGCTTCTGGAGGTTATTGGATTGCCACCGCTGGAGAAAAAATCTTTGCTCATGATACTACTGTGACAGGCTCGATCGGTGTTTTTGGGGTACTATTTAATATTGAAGATCTTGCCCAAAATAATGGTATTAACAATGGTGTTGTTAAAACTAATGAGTTTGCTGATTTGGGTGACACTTTTAGAGCGAAAAGCAATGAAGAATTGACTATTTATCAAAAGAATGTCGAACGAATTTATGATCTATTTTTAACCAAAGTTTCTCAAGCCAGAAAATTACCAATTGAGCGAGTAAATGAGATTGCTCAAGGAAGAGTTTGGTCTGGAATATCAGCTCAAGAAATAGGTTTAGTTGATGAAATAGGAGGATTAAATAAAGCGATCGAATATTTGAATGAAAAATTAGTTTTAAATAATAAATATCAAATCTCTAGTTATCCCACCAAAAGAAGTTTTGAAACAGAATTATTAACCAAACTTGGTAATAGTAATATTAATGCTAATTTAATTAATAAAGAAACTTTAGTTAAATTAATTTGGGAATCTAATAGTGAATTAGAATTAAAAGAAATTTTAGATAATCCTTACAAAATTTATAGTGTTTTACCTTATAAATTAAATATTAAATAACTTGTAGATTGCTGAACAAATTACAATGCCCCCCAGCCCCAATTCTGGGGGATTTGGGAGGCTTTAATCTTTTAAACTTGATAAAAATCTCGATACCACTGAGTAAAGATATCAATACCCTTGTTTAAAGGAGTTGAAGGTTTAAAACCAACAGCTTTAAATAAATCATCTACATCAGCGTAAGTAACTGGAACATCCCCCGGTTGTATTGGTAAAAATTCTTTTTGGGCTGTGATATCTAATGATTTTTCGATCGCACTAATAAAATCAATTAACTCTACAGGTTGATTGTTACCAATATTATAAAGAGAATACGGAGCCTGAGAAGAAAAGACTTCACTATCTTTTGATTGTTGTTTTGGTAGGGGTATATTTTGCATCACCCGAACAACTCCTTCGACAATATCATCTATATAAGTAAAATCTCTTTGCATATTACCGTAGTTAAAAATCTGAATCGGTTGTCGGGCTAATATTTTTTTGGTAAAAATAAAATAAGACATATCTGGTCTTCCCCATGCCCCATAAACGGTGAAAAACCTTAATCCTGTAGTCGGTAAATTATAAAGATGACTGTAGGTATGTGCCATCAACTCATTAGATTTTTTAGTAGCAGCATATAAACTGATAGGATGATCAACATTATCTTCTGTAGAGAAAGGAATTTTTTTATTTGTACCATAAACAGAGCTAGATGAAGCATAAACTAAATGTTTAATTTGATTGTGGCGACAGGCTTCCAAAATATTGATAAAACCGACAATATTGCTATCAATGTAAGCGTGAGGATTTTTTAAAGAATATCTAACTCCTGCTTGGGCTGCTAAATTAATCACTATTTCCAGGTCATTGTTTTTGAATAATTCCTCAATTCCAGATCTATCGCTTAAATCTAATTGGTAAAATTGAAAATTATCCTCTCGTTTTAATATTTCTAATCGGGCTAATTTTAAAGAAATATCATAGTAATCATTAATATTATCAATACCAATGACAGAAAAACTGTCATTTAACAAACGTTGAGTTAAATGAAAGCCGATAAAACCAATACTACCTGTTACTAAAATTATTCCCATAGTCGATATAATTGCTACAGTGTGGAATTTTTGGTGGCATGAAAACGTAAACGAACATAATCTGCTACCCAATTACCTTTTCCATCAGACAATTTAGGCTCACATAATTGTATTACTTCTTGGAGAAAAATGGTTTGATCGCTTAAGGATAACTGGGCAGTAAATTGTTGTACAAACATTTCTAACCAACCGATAATCCCCTCAGGTAAAGGAGTTGGACGTTCAAAAAGGGTGATAAATTTTACTGCAAATCCTGCTTTTTTCAAACGAGATTGATAATCTTCTATGGTAGGAAAATACCAAGGATTGATCTTTTTGATGTCAATATTTCTTTTGTCTAAACCAATTGCGATCGCATTTACTACTGTGGCAACATTTCCAACACCTCCAAATTCGGCCACGAAACGTCCATGAGGTTTAAGAGCATTAAAAACTCCTGTAATCACAGCATCAGGATTTATCATCCAATGGAGGGCGGCATTACTGAAAATGGCATCAAATTGAGAAGGGAAATTCAACTTTTGTCCATCCATCACATAGGTCTCTAATCCTTGTTGTTGAGCAGCAGAAATCATTTCTGGGCTACTATCTATCCCCATGACTTCACAACCCAATTCCGTCAATTTTTTCATCAAAGTACCGTCTCCACATCCTAAATCGAGGATATATTCACCGGCTTGTGGTTCGAGTAAATCAATCAGAGACATTCCTAATTGTGAAACGAAATTAGCATTTTTTTGATATTTATGAGGAAGCCATTTCTGATGTTGAGACATATTGTTACTACTTTTGTAATAATACCTTTTCAAATTTATGTTCCAAGACCTTTATTAATTTATTTCAACAACAATAAATTAAGATTTTGGAATAGGAAAAAAGATGATCTACTGGTGAATTTGTTTGGAGTATTTATCGGAGCAATTCTAGCAACAGTATTAGCCGTAGTTCTTCTAAATTAGAGTTTTATGACAACATTGATTTGGCAAAAAATAAATTAAGTTAAGATTGTTTATGGTCTTTAAATAACTAGTATTACAAGGTTTCTAAAAAGTTTAAATTACCAATATCGATCGCTAATTTTGTTGAGATTTTTGATATTCTTTTAACAATTGGGAAAATCCTTCTAAACTAATATCATCATAGTAATTGTTTGTCAGATTGTTCATCAATGCGATCGACTAACACTTGGAAAGCCTCTACATCATCATCTATGTTCTAAAACATATTTCCTGTTCTTTCATCAAAACGAACTAGATCGATGGATAAATACATATTGGTAAGATTCTGACAAAGTTGGAAACACCGCAGAATTTGTTCTCCTTGGCGATCAATATCCCATTACAAGGTACAAGAATGGTAGGGGTTGAATATTAATATTATTCAACCCTCACACATTTATTAATTAAGCATTAACCAAAACTTTATTGGAAGTCTTAGTTGTTTTGCTGCGTAACGCCACTAATAAAGAATCGATATTTGCTTTTGCATCACCAAATAACATTTGGGTATTTTCCTTATAGAAAAGAGGATTGTCAACCCCTGCATAACCTACCGCTAAACTACGTTTCATGACGATCGTATTTTGAGCGTGCCATACTTCTAATACAGGCATACCTGCGATCGGACTATTAGGATCTTCTAATGCGTTAGGATTAACAGTATCATTAGCCCCAATTACTAACACAACATCGGTTTCAGAGAAATCTTCATTAATCTCATCCATCTCTAACACAATATCATAAGGCACATTCGCTTCAGCTAGTAATACATTCATATGACCTGGTAAACGTCCAGCTACAGGGTGAATACCAAATCTCACGTTAACCTTACGGCTACGTAACATCTTAGTGATTTCAGAAACACCGTGTTGTGCTTGAGCAACAGCCATACCATAGCCGGGGGCAATGATTACACTTTTCGCTTCTAACAATAAATCGGCAACCTCTTCCACATTAGTTGCGACAGCTTCACCAACTTCTTGTTTTTCGCCAGAAGCAACTGTTGTTTTACTGCCTTCACCAAAACCACCGAGGATAACACTGAAGAAAGAGCGATTCATCGCTTTACACATAATGTAGCTAAGGATAGCACCACTACTTCCTACTAACGCACCAGTGATAATTAGTAAATCGTTGTTGAGCATAAAACCAGCAGCGGCGGCAGCCCAACCAGAATAACTATTGAGCATGGAGATAACCACGGGCATATCAGCACCACCAATAGCGGCAACTAAATGAATACCTAAAAGACAAGCAATACCTGTCATGATTAACAGTGAGTTTAAGCCTGTCATTTCTTCAGCACCAACAAAGGTATAACCGAAGTAAAAGGTAGCGGCTAACATCAACAGATTAAGTCCATGACGAGCAGGAAGCATTAAGGGTTTAGAAGAGATGATAGCTCTTAGTTTACCAAAAGCGACGATCGATCCCGAAAAGGTAATCGCCCCGATAAATACACCGATATAAATCTCAATTTGATGAATTAATTCTTCACCAGCAGGTAAACCATTGTTCGGTTGGAGATAGTTACTAATTCCAACTAAGACAGCGGCTAAACCAACGAAACTGTGAAGGATTGCAACCAATTCGGGCATAGAGGTCATAGCCACACGAGAAGCGAGGATAACACCAATTATAACGGCGGGGACGATCGCACCCACAAGTGTTCCATAGTTATTAACTGCGGGATTAAAAGCGGTAGCGACAAAGGCAATTAACATACCTGTGATACCGAAGATATTACCTTGACGAGCGGTTTCTTGATTAGATAAACCACCGAGACTAAGAATGAATAAGGCGCTGGCAGCGATATACGCTACTGTGATTAAGTTGTTTGTCATGTTGTTGATTGTGTACGTTTTGGAAATTGATAATAATTTTTTATTGATTAATTTTGACTGTTTTAATGATGCTGACTAGTAGTTTTATTATTTTTACTAAATTTCTTCTCAGTTATTGACAGACTTTACTTTTGACGATTAATAGTTGACAATTAACGGTTGATAATAATTTGTTATTTATTATCTTTTGTCGTTTTAATAATCCTTGTTAGCAATTTTAAAAGCTCTTTTGAATCACCAAGTAATGATTCAAAGGCTTGTTTGTTAATGTAATTTGTTTTAAACAAGAGAATTAACCAGTATTCCGTTTCATTAGCCTCTTTCAGAGCAATTGATAACTTATGAATAAAATCAGCTTTACTTTCTCCTTGTTGAGATTCTCTAAATAATGCACCTATTGCCGTGCCCGAGCGTAAGACTTGTTTGGATAATACGTATTCTCTGTATTCGGTAGTCAAATATTTATACAATTTAACTACTCGAATCGCAAACTCTAAAGATTTCTCCTGAATTACATTCTGCTTCATTTTCTAAAACTTTTAATTGTCAATTGTCAATTATCAATTGTCAATTGCGACGGAACATTTTGAGCATGCGTTGGGTAACCAAAAAGCCCCCTGAAATATTGATTGTGCCGACAAAAATAGCGATCGCACCGAGTATAGTAGTAGGAGTAGTTAAAGTACCATCGATTTGCAACATACCACCGATGATAATAATTCCACTAATCGCATTAGTCACACTCATTAAAGGAGTATGCAACGCAGGAGATACATTCCAAATAATTTGCCAACCAACAAAACAAGCTAAGACAAAAACAGTAAAGTGAGAGAGAAAAGAGGCAGGTGCAAACACTCCAATGGTGACTAAAGCTGTGACAGCTAATATCATCCATAAAACACCACCACTAGATTTTTTTTCTTCCTTTGTCTCTGCGGTGACAATTTTTGCCGTAGGTTGAGCCGCAGGTTTAGGAGATGGTTGACTAATTTTAGGTGCGGGGAAAGTAATCTCTCCTTGATGGGTAACTAATGCACCACGAATTACTTCGTCTTCCATATTAACTGTGAATTTATCATTACCACCCATGTCTTTGAGTAAGTGCCACATGTTTGTACCATATAACTGACTCGATTGGGTTGCCATACGGCTAGGTAAATCGGTTAAACCCACTATGGTTACACCTTTGTATTGATATACTTCGTTAGGTTTGGTAACATCACAATTACCACCTTGTTCGGCTGCCAAATCCACAATCACAGAGCCTTGTTTCATGCTACTAACCATTGCTTCAAGGATCAGTTTGGGAGCTGGACGACCCGGGATTAAAGCGGTGGTAATAATAATATCAACTTCCTCTGCTTGTTCTGCAAATAAAGCCATTTCTGCATCGATGAATTCTTTACTCATGGTTTTAGCGTAACCGCCTTCACCAGAACCATCTTCCTCGAATTCTAATTCTAAAAATTCACCACCCATACTCTCAACTTGCTCTTTGACAACAGGACGAGTATCAAAGGCTCTGACGATCGCACCAAGGCTTTTTGCTGTACCAATAGCCGCTAATCCTGCGACTCCTGCACCAATGACTAAAACTTTAGCTGGAGGGACTTTTCCTGCGGCGGTAATTTGTCCTGTAAAAAACCTACCAAAATTATTAGCTGCTTCAATCACGGCTCTATAACCAGCAATATTTGCCATACTGGAAAGAGCATCTAATTTTTGAGCCCTACTAATACGAGGTACTGCGTCCATCGCTAAGACAGTGACTTTCTTCGCCGACAATTCCTCTAATAGTTCTTTATTTTGAGCTGGATAAATAAAGCTAACTAAAGTTTGACCTTCACTTAATAGATTAATTTCTTCTGATTCGGGGGGACGTACTTTGAGGATAATATTGGCATTTTGCCACAACTGGTCTCTAGTCTTCACTATCTTACAACCAATCTGTTCATAAAGATGATCGTCAAATTTAGCTTTTTCCCCTGCACCTGATTGAATTAAAACTGTAAAACCTAATTTTTGTAATTTCTGTGCAGTGTCTGGTGTTGCACCTACTCTACATTCATTGGGGTAAATTTCTGTGGGAATCCCTATTTGTAAGGATTTTTCTTGAGAATCTGTTTCTCTGGGTTTGCTAAGAGTTGCTGTCATCAATACTCCGTGATAATTGCAATAATTAAATGATTAAATCTGGTTGATTTTTTCGATCGTCACAATTTAATCGGTCTTTAATTAAACATTAGAATAATTTTTTGGTTTTGGATCAAAATTTGAAGTTATTTTAGCAATTACGAGTTATTTTTTTACAATTCTTTACTTAACGTTTTTTAAACAGCTATTTAGAATAATTGATCAAACTTATCAGTATTCCTTAACAATTGAATTTTATGTATAGTTAAAGTCAAGAATAATTAATCATCAATTACGAGATGTTATGTATGATAATTTCGATAGTAATAATAGACCTTTCATTAGTCCAGAGAAATTGTTGCTCAAAACTGTTCGTAACATCGAAACAGCGATCGCTTTGATTGATGATAATTATGATGAAATATCTGAATTAACTATGATCGAAACTTTAGCCAGAAATAGTGATTTGTTACTTAACTATCTACAAGATAATATTTTGGAAGAAGATGTGGTTAATAAGAATCAATTTTCTCGCCAAAACAGACAAAAAAAATCTACTCAACCAAAAATTGAACCAGTAGAAGAAATCAAGACAAATTTCTCTTCACGACAAAATTTTAATTTTGATAATCTTAAACAACAAAAGTCTAAGAAAAAACTTAATTTAGTTATCTTAATTTCATTAATTATCAGTTTATCTTTAAATATATATACTTTTTTTTTCGATCTTTCTTCTATATCAAATATAGATGTTAATGATAATCAAAAAGAAGAATTACTCATAAATAGTAAAGATAATGAATCAGAAAATCACACTGAAATATCAAACTTAAATCAAAATAATATTGAATTGAATCAAGATCAAGATATAGACAATATTGAAAATTCAAATATCACCAATGAAGAAAATATACCTATAGTTGAAGAAAAAAATATAGAAGCAAACACTCTTGATAATGATATTGAAGTTATTAACATAACAAAGACTCCAGAACAAATAAATATCTATGATGGTAAAAACACTATCGACTCAAGACAGAGCGATTTATCATTGAGTGTTGAAAATCAGTTACGAGAAATAACAGATACTTATCAAGTTAATTTGATTGATCGAATAAAACCCAATTACAACAGAAATAGTATTATTATTATTGTCAATGATGATTGGCAAAAAATAGAAATTAACAGAAAACAAGAATTAATTCAAAAAATATTTAATAAAGTAAAATCAATTGATTTTTATCGTTTTCAAATTCAAGATATTCATAACAATTTATTAGCTAGAAATGCTGCTATCGGTGATAATTTAATTATTTTTGACAATTAATTAAACCCTATTTATTTCATTGGAAATTCTTTAAAGTTATATATTTTGATGAAGCGGTAAGTTTTGCACAGTCTAGGGTGCATATTGACAAAAATGTTCACAAAAAGTTATCATAAAAAATTGTGAGTTTTCAAGCAATAAATCTCCATGTCTATAAATGCAAATGCGATAATTCAGTCGATCGAGGCTGATTATAAGAAAGACAAAGTACCATCCGTATATGTCGGCGATACTATTAAAGTAGGTGTTCGCATCCAAGAGGGTGGGAAAGAAAGAATACAACCTTTTGAAGGTACAGTAATAGCCATGCGTCATGGCGGCATCAATAAAACGATCACCGTTAGGAAAATATTCCAAGGTATTGGTGTAGAGAGAGTATTTTTAGTACATTCTCCCATTATTGCTGATATTGAAGTACTTCGTCGTGGTAAAGTTAGAAGAGCAAAACTCTACTATCTACGCGATCGAGTTGGTAAGGCTACCCGTATCAAACAACGTTTCGATCGTCCCATTGAAACGACCAAAGTTGCCAAGAAAAAAGGCAAGGGCAAAAAAAAATAGTTTGAGTATTCTAAAAAATATAGAGAGATTAATTATTTTTAACTTTACTTTTGTAGTAATTTTTATTACAAATACCTCATTATTTTCTATTCAACTTGACAAAATTTGATGGAATAGTTACACTGTAGTACTATACGTCCTTAGTTCAGTTGGTAGAACGTCGGTCTCCAAAACCGAATGTCAGGGGTTCAAGTCCTCTAGGACGTGTTTTAAAGATACTTCAATGTAAAGATATTTAAAGCTAATCTGTCTGACAATAGAACCAGACTATTTGTGCATAGCGATGCTGCTGGCTCAAAATGCTGATTTCAATGAGGGAATAATCGTGACTAGTAAAGAAACAATCAAATCCAACAATTCAGAGGAAACGACTGGAAAAGGTAATACTGCCAACTTAATTAAGGATACCAAAGGAGAATTAGCAAAAGTAGTTTGGCCTTCTCGTCAACAACTACTAAGTGAATCGGTGGCGGTAATGTTAATGGTGACAGTAGTGGCAACCTTGATTTATTTATTCGACCAAGTATTTGGTTGGGTAGCAGGGAAGGTATTTTAATGACTTATTCCTCAGATAATGAATCAGAAGTACCAGTTACCAGAGCAGTTGGAAAGCCTCGTTGGTATGTTGTGCAAGTAGGTTCGGGTTGCGAAAAAAAAGTTACAGCGGATCTTGAACAAAGAATTGCCAGTTTTGATTTAATCGATCGCATCTTACAAATCAGAATACCTCAAACACCGACGATAAAAGTCAGAAAAGATGGAAGTCGTGTTCAGGGTTCAGAAAAAGTATTACCCGGATATGTACTAATTGAAATGATCCTTGATGATGATGCTTGGCAGACTGTCAAAAATACCCCCAATGTCATCAACTTTGTTGGTTCAGAAAAAAGAAGAACCGTTGGTAGAGGAAGAGGTCATGTTATGCCCGTACCCCTATCACCATCAGAAGTCGCTCGCATCTTTAAAGAAATGGATGAAGCGGAACCTGTAGTTAAGATTGATACCCAAGTGGGAGATAAAATCATGGTACTATCAGGCCCATTTAAAGACTTTGGTGGCGAAGTGATCGAAGTTAGTGCAGAACAAAGCAAACTTAAAGCATTATTATCAATTTTTGGGCGAGATACACCCGTGGAATTGGAATTTAATCAAGTAGAAAAACAAGGATAAAAAGGAAATCTAAATCTAATGGCTAAAAAAGTCACTGCATTAATCAAATTAGCGTTGCCTGCGGGTAAAGCTAATCCTGCACCTCCTGTTGGACCGGCATTAGGTCAACACGGGGTTAATATTATGGCATTTTGTAAAGATTACAATGCCCAAACTTCCAGTCAAGCTGGAATGATTATTCCTGTAGAGATTTCTGTCTATGAGGATCGTAGTTTTACATTTATCCTCAAAACACCTCCTGCATCAGTTTTAATCAAAAAAGCGATCGGTATTGAAAAGGGTTCTAAAGAACCTAATCGTATTAAAGTTGCTAAAATCAACCGTGCGCAATTAGAAGAAATTGCTAAAACAAAAATGCCTGACCTCAATGCCAATGACATTGATGCAGCCGTAAAAATTATTGCAGGTACAGCTCGTAATATGGGCGTTACTGTAATTGACTAAATTTCATATATAGAGGAAAACCTCATCAATAATCATTACATTTAAGTAATGAAAATTTGGGGAGAGGTAGTTACTTCGTTAGTTTACCCAAGGAGACACATTACATCAATGAGTAAAAATAAAATAAGTCGTAGATTTAAAGAAGCTTTAGCGAAAGTTGAAGAGAAGGCATATGAGCCTTTAAAAGCTTTACAGTTATTAAAAGAGACTGCCACTGCTAAGTTTGATGAAACAGCAGAAGTGCATATCCGTTTAGGAATTGATCCTAAATATACAGATCAACAATTAAGAACCACCGTAAGTCTTCCCAAAGGTACAGGGCAAAATGTAAGAGTTGCCGTAATTACCAGAGGGGAACAAGTTCAAGAAGCGAGCGATAATGGTGCTGATATTGTGGGTGATGAAGATTTAATCGCTGAAATTCAAAAAGGAATGATGGATTTTGACGTTTTAATTGCTACCCCTGATATGATGCCTAAAATTGCTAGATTAGGACGTGTTTTAGGCCCTAAAGGTTTAATGCCTTCCCCTAAAGGCGGTACTGTCACTAATGATTTGAGCAGTGCTATCAGCGAATTTAAAGCAGGTAAATTAGAATTCAGAGCCGATCGAGCTGGTATTGTCCATGTATTATTTGGTAAATCTTCTTTCTCTGCAGACGATTTGTTAATTAATTTAAAAGCAATTCAAGAAACAGTCGATCGTCAGCGTCCTGCGGGTGCCAAAGGACGATATTGGCGCAGTATGTACATTTCTGCTGCTATGGGGCCTTCTATTGAAGTCAGTATTAGTTCCCTCAGAGACTTAAAATTTGAATAAGTTTGATAATTAACAGTTGACAATTGACATTAAATCGTTAATTGTTAACTGTGATCAGTTTTTCTATGGAAATCGACCAATTAAGATCAAGTTTAATCATTTCTTGTCAAGCACCTAGCGACTCTCCTTTGCATGACCCTTCAATTATGGCATCGATCGCTCAAGCTTGTGTTAATCAGGGTGCAAAAGCCTTAAGAATTGATAGTCCTAGTCATATCCAAGGGGTAAAAAAATTAATGCCCAATATACCTGTAATAGGTTTATTGAAACAAATAGGACTTGGTTGTGATGTTTATATTACTCCTTGTATTGCGGATGCGATCGCAGTTAGTGAGGCGGGAGCGGAAATTATTGCCATTGATGCTACTGCCAGAAATCGTCCTAATAATGAAAAAATAACCGACATTATCACCTACATCCACGAAAAATTAGGTAAATTAGTCATGGCAGATATTGATACTATGGAAAATGCGATCGCTGCAAGTGAAGTGGGTGCAGATATAATTGGCACAACTCTTTATGGTTATACCGAAGAAACAAAAGATTGCATTCCACCTAGTTTTGATTTTGTTACAGAGTTACTGACAAAAATAAATAAACCGATTATTTGCGAAGGTGGTATTCAAACTCCTCAAGAAGCGAAACAAGCTCTTGATTTGGGTTGCTTTGCTGTGGTCGTTGGTACTGCGATTACAGGAGTCGATTTACTCGCTCACAAATTTCTCCAAGAAATCATTTAGTAAACACCAATCAACAATCAACTGTGAATACGAGGTTCAGGATGAAGTTGACTCAAAATATCACTTTCTAATTCAGCCAACTGGTCTAGACGATCGTCAACAAGATCTTGATCGAAATACTGAGTTGCTAAGACCCAGTATATACCATAATGTCTTGCCTCAGATGCCATTAAACCTCGATAAAACCTCGCCCAAGATTATCTCGTAATTTTCGCCATCGTCCAAAATCTATTTTTCTTTAACGAAGTTTAATACTTAATCTGAGTTGAATAGGGTGCGACCTGATTTTGATATTGGAAGAAAGGTCATAAAATTTTTGTTCCATAAGGTATTTATTAATCCATAAAATTAAGCAAATACTGCAGCTAATTGTATATTCTCAAATTTTCTAAAAACCTCTTTAATAGTGAATCACAGCCATCAGGTATCATAGGAGAGTCGCACCCCTTTCAAGAATCGTCAATGTCCTAATTAACTCGTTCTCTGCTATACATATTATTCTCGATCGAGGATAATACGGTAACGTGCTTTTCCACTACGGAGATGATCTAAAGCATCATTAATTTGACTCATGGGAAAATGCTCTGTAATTGGTTCAATATTATGACGAGAACAAAATTCTAACATTTTAGCGATCGTTGCTGGACTGCCAACGGGAGAACCTGAGATCGATGTTTGTTTAAATAATAGAGGAACAACATTAAGAGCTAAAGGTTCAGTAACCACACCCAGATAGTGCAAACGTCCAGAGGGTTTCAAGGTTGCTAAATAAGTATTCCAGTCTAATTTGACATTAACAGTAGAAAGGATTAAATCAAAACTATTAGCCACTTTTGCTATTGCCTCAGTATCACGGGAATTAATAGTATCATGAGCACCTAATTTTAACGCCTTTTCTCGTTTAGATTCTGTAGAAGTAAATGCTGTTACATGACAACCCCATGCACGAGCAAATTGTAAAGCCATATGACCCAAACCGCCAATCCCGATAACTGCGACTCTAGCAGTAGGGGAAATATTAAACTGAACAAAAGGGTTGAAGACAGTAATACCGCCACAAAAAAGAGGGCCTGCATTATCTCGATTAACTCCAGCAGGTAATTTAATAACACTGTTCATATTTGCTCTGACAGTATCAGCAAAACCACCATATCGACCAACAATAGTACCCACAGCACTGTCACACATATTTTGATTACCTGTTAAACATTGTTCACAAGTCATACAGTAACTAGAATGCCAACCTAAACCGACGAAATCTCCGATTTCTAAATTCTTTACTTGTGAACCGATTGCTTTTACCTTGCCCACAACTTCATGACCACCAACAAAAGGATATTGAGTCATCATCCATTCATTGTCGAGCATACTCAAATCACTATGACAAACTCCACAATTCTCAACTGATATGTCAACATCAAAATAGCCCAATTCTCCTAATTCATATTCCCACAATTGAAGTTTTCCACCTTTTTCTTGAGAAGCATATGCTTGAACTTTAGTCATACTGAATTTTCCTTTCTTGATTTTTAGTTGATTATGGATTTTATTCTTTTACTTGATCATATATAATTTCTTACTTTACTTCTGGGGGTCAATCATGAATAATTAATATTTGTTAACCAATGCAAATATTTTAAAAAATGGGTGTTGAACTCCGTAGCTATGTTTACCTAGATCGATTACAACCTCAACACGCTTCTTATATTGGTACTGTTGCCTTAGGGTTTTTACCATTACCTGGAGATGCTTCCCTCTGGATTGAAATTTCTCCGGGTATTGAAATCAACAGAATTACAGACGTGGCTTTAAAATCTGCTGTTGTTCGCCCCGGAGTTCAATTTGTTGAGCGTCTTTATGGTTTGCTAGAAATTCATGCTAGTAATCAAGGGGAAGTGAAAGCAGCAGGTAGAGCTATTTTAGGTGCTTTAAATGTCAGCGAAAAAGATTCTTTAAAACCTGAAGTTGTTTCTAGCCAAATTATTCGTAATATTGACGCTTACCAAGCTCAAATTATTAATCGTAATCGTCGTGGACAAATGTTGCTTGCAGGGGAAACTTTATACGTTTTAGAGGTTAAACCTGCTGCTTATGCCGCATTAGTTGCTAATGAAGCAGAAAAAGCTGCCTTGATTAATATTCTCACTGTTCAAGCTGTCGGTAGTTTTGGTAGAGTGTATCTAGGGGGTGCTGAACAAGATATTAAAGCGGGTGCAGACGCTGCTCTAGGTGCGATCGAAAGTTTGGGTGGTAGAGGACAATTGGTAGTAAATAATGAATAATTAATCTTTTACCTATTAACCATTTTCTACTTTAGCAAGTAACTTAAAATGCGAAACAGCTTATGAATCAACAACAGTATTGGCAAAATTTAATTAAAGATGTAAAGAGATGGAATCAGTCAAGGAAAATAGATGGTAATATAGCGATCGATCTTTCTTATATGCACCTTAGTAATCTCAATTTAGAAGGAATTGATCTGAGTAATTGTAATTTAAGTGGTAGTAACTTCATCGGTAGTAATTTAAGATTTGCCGATTTTAAAAATACTGATTTAACTGATGTTAATTTAATTGGGGTCAATTTGAGAATGGCGAATTTACATAAAGCATTTTTAATTAATACCCAACTAAATAGAGCTAATTTGACTGAAGCATATTTAATTCAAAGTGTTATTTGCGAATCAGATTTGAGCAATACAATACTTTACGAAACCGAATTAGGAGAAGCAAATATTTATAAAACAAATTTTAGTAATGCCAAACTCGTTAATACTCATTTAATCAAAGCTGATATTCTTCTTTGTAATTTTACTGGTGCAACTATTAATAATGCCGATTTTCGTTGGATAAAAACTTATGGCAATGAGCAATTAATAGTTAATTGATGTTACGCAAAAGCATTTTATTGAAATGACAAATAACGATGGGGGGACACAAGTAAGTAATTAATTTATTTTAAACAACTTGAGTAAGTAGAAATTTTAATATTCAAGATAAAAATTAATTAGAAAAATTCTATTTTCCTTACTGAATTAAAATGCAAATTAATAATTAATAATTGATTTTCTGGGATGGGTTATCATGAAAAATGTAAACTTGTTATTGAAAAGAATCATTCATGGTCGCCACTGGGACAAAATTGAATTACGATATTAAAGATATCAACCTAGCTGATTTAGGTCGTCAAAGAATCAAATGGGCGGCAAGAGAAATGCCCGTTTTAGCTCAAATTACTGATCGCTTTTGTAAAGAGAAACCCTTCGCAGGAATTAAAATAGTAGCTTGTTGTCACGTTACCACAGAAACAGCTAATCTCGCTATTGCACTGCAAGCAGGTGGTGCAGATTCCTTATTAATTGCCAGTAATCCTCTTTCTACTCAAGATGATGTAGCGGCTTGTTTAGTGAAAGACTATGGTATCCCTGTTTATGCGATTAAGGGTGAAGATAATGATACTTATCATCGTCATGTACAAACTGCTTTAGATCATCGTCCTAATATTATTATTGATGATGGTTCTGATGTTGTCGCTACTTTAATTCAAGAAAGAAAAGATCAATTAAAGGATTTAATTGGTACAACTGAAGAAACTACCACTGGTATTGTTCGTTTGGAAGCAATGTTCAAGGATGGTGTTTTAAGCTTCCCAGCCATGAATGTTAATGATGCTGACACTAAACATTTCTTTGATAATCGTTATGGTACAGGTCAATCTACCCTTGATGGTATCATCAGAGCAACTAATGTTCTATTAGCTGGTCAAACTCTTGTTGTTGCTGGTTATGGTTGGTGCGGTAAAGGTGTTGCTATGCGCGCTCGTGGCTTAGGTGCTAATATTATTGTAACCGAAATTAATCCCGTTAGAGCGATCGAAGCGGCAATGGATGGCTTTAGAGTAATGTCGATGAATGAAGCAGCTAAGGTTGGAGATGTTTTTGTTACTGTTACAGGTAATAAACACATCATCAGAGAAGAACATTTTGCTTCTATGAAAGATGGGGCAATGGTTGCTAATTCTGGTCACTTTGATATTGAAATTGATTTAGAAGCCTTAAAAGGATTAGCTACTGAAGTTAAAGAAGTACGTAACTTTACCCAACAATATGTACTTAAAGATGGTAAATTAGTCATTGTTTTGGGTGAGGGCCGTTTAATCAATTTAGCGGCGGCTGAAGGTCATCCTAGTGCAGTTATGGACATGAGTTTTGCTAACCAAGCATTAGCTTGTGAATATTTGGTAACTAACAAGGAAACCTTAGAAGCGGGATTACATTCAATTCCGACTGAAGTTGATCAGGAAATTGCTCGTTTGAAGTTGCAAGCGATGGGCATTAGTATCGACACCCTTACAGATGCTCAAGTTGAATACATGAATTCTTGGACTGTAGGAACTTAAAAGCAAAGATAAATTTAAATTGTCTTATTTGTTTTGGGTGCAGAATTTGCACCCTTTTATGATTGCTAATATAGGGCTTGGGCGAAAAAGTCAAAAATAGCTGGTAAGGATAATTGAGAATTGACAATGGGAATTTGGGGTTATTTTTGGTATTTTCCGAGGTCAATTTTAGCTGTTAAGTATTATTCGTAAAGGTTTCATCTTTATTTAGCAAATCCTAATATAGCAACAATTAACAATCAACGAATTGCCAAACTATTAAGTCAAAGACGTTATAAATTTATTTAGTCTGTCCATGCCTTTTTTAATCGTATTCATATCTGTAGCATAAGAAAGACGAATACAATCGTCATTCCCAAAGGCAACACCGGGAATAGTGGCAACTTTTTCTTCGCTTAAAAGTTTCTCGCAAAAATCAAGGGATTTTAAACCCATTGAACTAATATCGACAAACAAATAAAATGCCCCATAAGGTAAAGGACAACTAACATGAGAGATAGACTCGATCGCAGAGAACATATACTTTCTTCTTTCGATAAAAGATTCTAACATTGTGGCAACACATTCTTGAGATTGTTCTAAAGCTGCGATCGCACCATATTGAGCAAAAGTACAAACATTAGAAGTACTATGACCTTGAATCGTTTTCATGGCGTTAATAATTTGAGTGTCAGCCGCAATATAACCAACACGCCAACCAGTCATAGCATATGCTTTCGCAAAACCACTACTGATAATTGTTCGTTTAAAAATTTCTTCATTTAACGAACCAATACTCACATGAGTCACACCATCATAGAGAATTTTCTCATAAATCTCATCAGACACCACTAAAATATCATTATCAACAATTACCTTTGCTAAGGCTTCTATCTCATCTTTGGTATAAACTGCACCAGTGGGATTAGAAGGAGAGTTGAAAACGAACAATTTAGTTTTTGCCGTAATCGCTTCTTGCAATTGTGCAGGAGTAATTTTATAGCTATTTTCAGCGGTAGTTTCCACAAACACTGATTTACCTCCCGCCAAAGTCACCATTTCAGGATAACTTAACCAATAAGGAGTGGGAATAATTACCTCGTCTCCTGCTTCAATTAAGGCAAAGATCAAATTAAACAGAGAATGTTTACCACCATTGGTGACAATGATATTTTCTGCTGAATAGTTGACATAATTATCATTTTTTAGTTTGTGGCTAATAGCTTGACGCAAACCTAACTCACCAACGGCAGCACCATATTTAGTTTTGCCTTCATCTAAAGCTTTTTTGGCTGCTAATTTGATATGTTGTGGAGTATCAAAATCGGGTTCTCCTGCACTAAAACTACAAACATCTAACCCTTGTTCTTTCATTGCCTTAGCTTTGGCGGAGATAGCAAGAGTAATGGACGGAATTACTTGAGAAATTCTACTCGCTAATTTAGTCATGATGGCTTATGTGATGAGGTCGAAAATACTGGCTGAAAAATAATAAATAATGATTACAAGGAGACAAAAAAAGCTCCCAGTTGCAAAAAAAGATTCAAGCCAATTTTATATTCATTCCTAAGGATAAATATTAGTTAAATGACATTATCTTTAATTGTAAAGATTCTAGATTTTAGTTGATTCCTTGCAGACAAACACCAGAAGTGGTAGCATTTTGTAACGATTGAGCATTGACGATCGCACAAAGTAGATTTGCTTGAGTTAAGTTAGTACCTTGTAAGATTGCACCCATGAGATTAGCTTCTTCTAAATCAGCACCACTCAAATCAGCACCACTTAAATTACAGTTACTTAAATCAGCCCCCTGTAAACAAGAACTAATCAAGTTAACACCTCGTAAATCAGCACCTCTTAAATCGGCGTAAGATAAATCCAAATTACTTAAAACCGCACCTGCCAAAAAACTACCAGCTAAACTGATATTAGTAACTGTTGCTGAAAGTAGAATTGCACCTCTTAAGTCTGCACCTCTCAAGTCTGCTCCTGATAAGTCTGCTCCTGATAAATCTACACCTTTCAAATTACAACGTAAAATTGCTCCTTGTAAGTTCGCACCAGTAAAGTTTGCACCCATTAATGTACTTCCTGTAAAATCAGCACCTTTTAACTTCGCACCTGAAAAATCTACTCCGCTGAAATTCATTCGTTGTAAATTTTCAACGTTACCGTTACGAATATTATTTAAGTCTGAGGTTAATGGGTTACTCATGATTGAACAAATAAATTAAGGTAGCTTACTTTAAGGTATGAATGATAATTATAATTCAAATTTTTCTACTAACGTTATTTTTTTGGCAATGGATTTACATTTGTTGATGTATTTTTCTAATCTTTTTACGATTCATTTTCCAATTGCTTGGCAATATTTCTGTTCAAAGTAATCAACTCTGTGGGAATTAACATTACAGTAGTAGTATTATTTTCTGTACCTATTTCACTGAGAGTTTGTAATCTCCTTAATTCTAAAGCTAAAGGATTAGCCGCAATTTGTTCACTCGCCTCAGAGAGCATAAAAGAGGCTTCTTTCTCCGCAGATGCTTTAATCAAACGAGATCTTTTTTCTCGAATGGCTTCTGCTTCTTGTGCCATTGCCCGTTGCATAGATTGAGGTATTTCCACATCTTTCATTTCTACTCTTTCTATTACAATACCCCAAGGGTCGGTCATTTCATCGACAATTTCTTGAATTTGTTGATTAATTTTATCTCTATTTCTTAATAAGTCATCGAGAATATTTTGTCCGACTACGTTACGTAAGGTTGTCATAGAAGCTTGATCAACTGCAAACTCATAATTTTCTATTCTGTTAATAGCTCGATCGGGATCTAAAATGCGGTAATATAAAACCGCATTAACTGTCACGGTGACGCTATCAGCGGTGATTGTTTCTTGAGATGGTATATCAACGGTTTTAGTCCGAATATCAATCTTCGTTTTTGGATCTACTAAAGGAACAGTCCAATATAGTCCTGGCCCTTTGATACCACTCATTCTCCCTAATCTAAAGATAACTCCTCGTTCATATTCTCGATCGATTTTCAAACCTGTACATACGAACACGATAAAGGGTATGAGTAAAGCAACAATACCTTCCATTGTTTCATCCTCCAATAAGATTGTAGGTGTAATGAATAATTAATAATTAAAAAACTCTCTACCACAATGATAGCTAGTGCTATTTGAAGTAGAGAGTCAATCATAAAAAAAAGTAACAATCAATAATGAAACTTGATGTTAGGTTGATTGTACGGTTTAATCTAAATTAATTTGAACAGGCTTGACTTTCCAGATTTCGTCACAGTATTCTTTAATAGTGCGATCACTAGAGAATTTACCCATTCTGGCACTATTTAAAATAGACATTTTCGTCCATTTTTTCTGATCACGATAGGTAATAGCCACTTGTTTCTGACATTCAACATAACTATAGTAGTCAGCTAAAAGCATATAAGGATCATCATAAAGAAGAGAATCAACAATTGGTCTGAATAGTTCTGTATCGCCATGGGAGAAGTAACCATCTTTGATATTGTTAATTACACCTTTTAATTCTTCATTACCTTCATAGTAATCCATGGCATAATAACCTTCATTTTTTCTTTGAGCAACTTCTTGGGCAGTTAAACCAAATAAGAAGAAATTCTCTTCACCTGCTTCTTCTCTAATCTCAATATTTGCACCATCTAGAGTACCAACAGTTAAAGCACCATTCATGGCAAACTTCATATTACCAGTACCTGAAGCCTCTTTACCCGCAGTGGAAATTTGCTCAGAAAGGTCAGCCGCAGGATAGATTTTTTGTCCTAAGGAGACATTGAAATTAGGCATGAAGACGACTTTTAAACGACCTCTAATATCAGGGTCTTTATTGACCACTTCAGCTACACTATTAATTAATTTTATGACTAATTTAGCCATGAAATAGCCAGGGGCTGCTTTACCACCAAAAAGAAAGGTACGAGGATAAATATCAAGGTCAGGATTGCGTTTGAGACGGTTATAAAGAGTTATAATGTGTAAAACACATAGGTGTTGACGCTTATACTCGTGCATCCGTTTAACTAAGACATCGAAAATTGAATTAGTATCGACTTCAATGCCTTGAGTTTTGAAGATATATTCAGCAAGTCTTTGTTTATTTGCTTGTTTGATATCACGCCATTGTTGCCCAAATTGAGAATCATCAGCATATTTCTCTAAGGCTTTCATTTGACTTAAATCTTTTAACCAAGTATCACCAATTTTTTCGGTGATTAATTTGGATAATTTAGGATTACTAAGTAATATCCAACGACGAGGAGTTACCCCATTAGTTTTGTTGAAGAATTTTTCTGGAGATAAAAATGCAAAAGCATTTAAAGTATTTTGCTTTAATAATTCAGTATGTAAAGCGGCTACACCATTAATCGCATGACTACCCACACAAGCTAAGTTTGCCATGCGAACTTTTTGATCGTCTCCTCCTCCTTCTAGTAAGGATAATTGCTCAACTAAATCATCTCTACCTGGATACCATGTCCGTATATCTTCAAGGAAGAAATGATTAATACGATAAATGATTTCAAGATGACGAGGTAATAGTTTTTCAAACAAGCTTACTGACCATTTTTCTAATGCTTCTGGTAATAGAGTATGGTTAGTATAGGACAAAGTTTGTGGGGTAATTGACCATGCTGTTTCCCAAGACATACCATGTTCATCCATCAATAAACGCATTAATTCTGCTACGGCAATGGCGGGGTGAGTGTCATTTAATTGAACTGCTGCACGCTCGTGAAGGTTCTCTAAGCTATCATTATTGCGTAGATGAAGACGAATTAAATCTTGTATGGAAGCAGAGACAAAGAAATATTGTTGTGCTAGTCTCAACTCTTTTCCTTCGGGGGTATTATCGTTAGGATAAAGTACTTTAGAAATGGTCTCCGATTGTATTTTTTCTTCTACTGCTCGATCGTAATTTCCTGCGTTGAAAGCATCAAAGTTAAAGTCTTCACTCGCTTCTGCTTTCCATAATCTGAGGGGATTAACGGTGTTTGTTTTATAGCCGGGGACTGGGGTATCATGGGGGATTGCCATGACTATTCTATCAGGAATCCAAGAGACTTTAAAATTACCTTGGTTGTCATGATAATTTTCAGTGTGACCTCCCAATTTGATTTCTACTGTTTCATCAGGACGGGCTAATTCCCAAGGATTGCCAAATTTTAACCAGTTATCTGGTACTTCTGCTTGCCAACCATCACGAATTAATTGATGAAAAATACCGAATTCGTAACGAATACCATAACCAATGGCAGGAATTTCTAAACTAGCTAAAGAATCGAGGAAACAAGCTGCTAGTCTTCCTAAACCGCCGTTACCCAAACCTGGGTCTGGTTCTTCTTCGAATAATTCGTCTAAGTCTAAGTCTAAGTCTTTGATAACTGTTTCAATTTCTTGGTAAATATCTAAGTTGATTAAGTTATTACCTAGATGTCTACCCATCAAAAATTCTGCGGATAGATAACAGACTATTTTGGTGTTGGAGTCTTTTTTGTAAGTATCAACGCTTTTTAAAAAGCGGTGTAGTAATCTGTCCCTGATAGTATAGGCTAATGCTACATAATAATCATACTTGCTTGCATTGGAGCGATCGATACCTTGAATGTAAAAAAGATTGTCAAGAAATGCTCTTTTGAGAGTTTCTTTACTCATCCCAGTGCGATCGTCTTCTACTTTGATTGTTGGTGTACAATTTTGGTTAGATAATACCGGGGAGTTACTTTTTTTTCGCATATTTATGTTTCCCTTTTCTTTATACCTTTAGGTTATACGATCTTTCTGAGATTTTGATAATTTCTTTTGGTGATTTTCGTCAAGATTAGTTGAAGATTGTTACTTTTAAATTTTAATAATATTTATTACATAATATTTCTTAAAATATCAACATACTATTTAACATTGATTCGAGTTTTTTTAAGTTAAGGTACAGGTCTTCAAAACGACTATCGGGATAAAGTAATTGATGAAATGCACAACTACCAATGACTTCTCCCATTAGATAGTAATAATCAAGGTTCATTAAATTACTTATTAACCAGTAACAAGGATACACATAATGTGGAGAAAAAATTTCAATTATTATCGTCTTTACCTGACAAAAAACTATATTACTTAAACCACTACCATGGGGAGAAATAACTATTTGAGCTTGAGATAGTATTTGGGCTTGTTGTGCGATCGTCAATAATTCTAAATTAACCACTTCAAAATCATATTTTTGCAAAAAATTAATAACTTCGACTTCATTAATTAGTCGACGATTACCAGATTGATTTCGACTCAGATATAATCTCTTTTTGCCTGTGATCCTATCTGAATTTGGTTTGAGAAAAAGATTCTTTAAATAAAGACAACTCCATTTGGGCATCCAAGCGATAGTTCCAGGAAAAGAAGGAACAATTAAGTTGTCAGCTTCGAGATGACAAGGGAAAGATAAAAATATAGAATTAGATTCTGTAATTTCTGGAGAAACTAAGTCTAAATTAAATTGATTATTTTGTAATTTTGTTAATAAATCAATATTTAATTCGATGTTGCTTTGAGATGTAGATAAGGATTTAATTTTTGTTTCATACCAATTAAAATATTGTCGATACATTTCCCTTTGATATCTAACTAATTTTTGCCAAAGTTGCCAACCTTCACTAAGATTATTATCAAGAATATATAAATAACCTAATTCACCATAACTCTGATAATAATCGGGATGGTAATTAATCGTTAATTTTCAATATTTTTTAGCTAAAGAAAATTGATTATTTTGTAAACAACAACAAGCTAAATTGGCTAAAATTTGTAAGTTATTCTTTTGATATTGTAACCCTTGTTGATAAACTGCGATCGCTTTTTCATATTCAGAAATATTTTGCCACAGTTGTCCTAATTGTTCGTAAATAATAATTAAATCAGGTTTGAGAATAATTAATTCTTCCCAGAGAGAAATTCCTTGCTCAAATTGTCTAGTTAAACTTAAACATTCAGCTAATTGAAGATAAGTAGGTATATATTGATTGTCAAATTCTAAACTTTGTTGATAAAGTTGAGTTGCTAATTGAAATTCTTGCTGTTCAAATTTTAACTGTCCTAAATTAAATATAATTTGAGCAATAAATTGTAATTCTTCTTGTGCATCATTCAACAATAAATCTAAATAAATTGTTTGAATATATTCTTCATCACCTAAACAAAAGTAACCTAATGCTAAATAAACTTTGATAGTATTATCATCACCTTCTTGATTTAAAATATTTTCACAATATTCGATTACTAATTGATAATTATTTTCTTGAAAATAAAATATTAATTGTGATAGATAATCAGAAGTATTCATGGTTGAATTAGTTCTCTTTTATAACGAATTTAAAGTATTACTTAAATTAATCCATTCTCTCAAACTCAAATTTTCAGCCCGAACTTGTGAATTTAAGTTTAAGTGATCAAGTATTGTTGTCAATTCTTCTGTTCCAATAATACTTTTAAGATTATTTTTTAACATTTTTCTTCTACTAGAAAATCCTAGTTTAATTAAACTATCTAAAAATTTAGGATGATCTGCTGGTTGAGCAATATCTCGAGGAATAATTTTAATGATAACGGAATCAACTTTAGGTTGAGGATAAAAATCTTTTGCTGGTACATCACAAATAATTTCACAGTCAGCTAAATATTGAACTTTGACTGTTAA
This sequence comes from Cyanobacteria bacterium MH1_Bin12, assembly GCA_011088145.1. Lineage (GTDB taxonomy): Bacteria > Cyanobacteriota > Cyanobacteriia > Cyanobacteriales > Cyanobacteriaceae > JAALKG01. The sequence continues at coordinate 28,614 of JAALKG010000014.1, forward strand.
TGCACCGTATGTTTTGTTATTTGGCTCGGCTACTAATCTTTTTCCTACTTCTTTTTGGACTAATAAGACGATCGATTCTAGTTGTTTTTCTGCTGGTTTACTAATAGTACCTAATAGTTTTTCAATAATAGGACCAGTAATATTGTAAGGTATATTCGCAACTACTTTATTGTAGTTAGCAAATTGAGGAAAATTTTGTAAAAGCTCCCGAATATCTAATTGTAAAAAGTCACCTTCTAATAATAAGAAATTATCAACTTCACCATATTTATTGACTAATAATTTGCATAAATATCGATCAATTTCTACGGATAATAATCGTTCAGCTTGAGTAAAAAGTCTTTGGGTCAAAACTCCTTTCCCTGGACCTATTTCTAAAATGCGATCGCTAGATTTTAGTTGGGCAGTTAAGATAATTCTATCGAGGACATTTTTGTTTTTTAACCAATGTTGTCCAAATTTTTTGCTTGGTCTAATTGCCATAAAAATAGATCATTAATAATTGAGAATTGGAAATTGAGAATTCATAATTGAACCATTATAAAATAGGTATTTTTATTAATTATGTTATGTGAGTTTGCTATGATTAACTTTTGAATTTGACTATGCTTTATTGAGTCAATAATGATTTTTGTGAAGAGCCCAACCACACATTATAACACTTAAAATTATAAAATACTCACAAATCTTGAATAAGACTCAAAAACAGTAACCTAATACTGTTATGATCAGGAACTAGTGGTAAAGTGCGTAAATAAAGCGGGGATTTAAAATGCCCGGAATTAGGAAGAATTTACTGTTCCATTCCCCATTGTCTATTCTTCATTCTGTATTCTATCACTAGTCATAATCCCACATAAAAATTGCAGTCCATCAAATGTCAGTTAATCCTTCTATTCCCTTAAGTCAATCTATTCCTGTCGAGAAAATCACTTACAACGAGCAAGGATTAGTACCAGCTATAACCCAAGACTATCTCGATGGTACGGTTTTGATGATGGCATGGATGAACAAAGAATCATTACAAAAAACGATCGATACTGGAGAAGTATGGTACTGGAGTCGTTCTCGCCAAGAATTATGGCATAAAGGTGCTACTTCTGGACATATTCAAAAAGTTAAGACTATACGCTATGACTGCGATAGTGATGCCTTACTTTTAAGTATCGAACAAATAGGTGATGTAGCTTGTCATACAGGAGAAAGAAGTTGTTTTCACCAAATTGATCATTCTCTGTCTTCTCCTCCCGCCGACACATTATCAGAACTATTTAAAATTATAAGCGATCGCAGGGAGCATCCAGTTGCGGAATCTTATACTTGTAAATTATATGAGGGAGGAGACAATAAAATCCTCAAAAAAATAGGCGAAGAAGCCGCAGAAGTTGTGATGGCTTGTAAAGATGATATTCCTGAACAAATCGTGGGAGAAGTGGCTGATTTGTTTTATCACAGTCTTGTCGCTTTAGCCTATCATAATGTCAACCTCAGGGATGTTTATAAAAAATTACAAGAAAGAAGACAATGAATCAATAATGAATAATTAATAGCGAATAATTAATAATTAATGAATAATATATAAAGTTTTATTGCATTGATTAGGATTAGAAATACGATCTATAATATTATATTTTAGTATTATATATAATATTATTTTTGTTAAAAAATTATTGAATATGGTTAGAAGAAAAACTAAAATAAGTACTGGTTTAAAAAGTCCAAAAGCTAAGGTAAATATAACTATTTCTCCTGAATCTAAATCAGTTTTAGAAAAAATAGTTAGTGAAATAGCCATGACAAAATCTAGTTTTTTTGAGGGAATTTTAAATGGTTCTATTTGTCTTTCTAGTCAGAATGCCCAGAAGTTAGTTAGCTTTGAATCGGTAAATCAAAATGGTGAAATACAATCAGATAATGCTCCTTGAAAATTTAATATTATCGATGATCTTAGTCAAAGAAAAGATAATTCTTCGACAGAAATAAATAATGAAGAAATAGAAGTACAAAAGAAAAAAATATTAGCTTTAGAAAAAGAAATAAGTAATAAAAAAGACACGATCTCAAAAAATCATCAATCTAATGAATTTTTTCAGAAAGAAATAGAAAATCAATTATCAACTATTACATCTTTAAATAAAGAATTAGAGCATCTCAAAAAATCGGATAAAAAAGATAGTAAAACTTTAGATTTTCAAACTATAGTGGCTCAAAAAGAACAAACTATCAGTAAGTTAAATCAAGAGATTAATCAATTTCAACAAGAAATAAGTAAGTTGAAAAAAGAAATATCTAAGGGTAAAAATCAAAAAAAATCTGTTGATGTAGGAGCAGAAAAAGTCAAAAATGATTTAATAGAAAAACTTAAACAACAAGTCACCGCACAGCAACAACAAATTCAAAGTCTACAAGGTCAATACAATCAAATTGTTATGAATCAGCATAAAAATTCTGATTTACAGAATCTTAACCAACAGCAAAAAGTTACGATTAGTGGTTTGGAAAATAAAATTGCCCAATTACAAAGTCTTGCCTCCATTGGAAGCCATACGTTGAATAAATGGCGATCGAAAATGTATAATTAAATCTAAAATTTGGACAACAGAAAGTAGAATTCAAATCCTTAGATTATAAGGATTTGAAAAGAAATATTTATATTCAATAAGCTCGTTAAAGACTTATAGCTTAAACTTTTATTAGGGACTTTCTTCTGATGATGTTTTTTCGTGCTTAACTTCTACCACAGTATGAACATTACCACGAGGATAGTAATCGCCTTTGATTTTAATAGCAAGAGGATCACAAGCGGTTACAAAATCATCTAAAATCTGATTAATCGTCTCTTCGTGGGAAATATAGCGATCGCGATAACTATTGATATATAATTTAATTGTTTTTAATTCCACCACCGTTTCATCAGGGGAATAATTAATATAGATAGTGGCAAAATCAGGATAACCAGAAAAGGGACACTGACAAGTGAATTCAGGTAAAGTAATGCTGATATTATAAACTCGACCAGGACGAGGATTAGGAAAAGTAACTAACTTGCCCTCTTGAATTTCTCTTTCTCCATACTTTAATTGGGAAACTTGATTTTCAGACATTTGCAAAAAATTAAATAGACTGTGCAATTTAGCTCAAACTATTATTCTATTATTAAAAGTTGTAGATCATGTTAATTGTTTCAAGCAGCAAGAATTTTTAACTGTTCTAGGGCGTGTCATCAATTAGAACTTAAAACAAGATAGAATATACCCCTAAG